>JAICUS010000635.1 GCA_025935735.1 Solirubrobacteraceae bacterium
CCGGACGTGTAGATGATCGTGTACGGGTCGTCCGGGCGGACCGCCGCGCCGCGCGCCGCGAGCTCCTCCGGGTCGCTGAGGCCGCCGCGCGCCCGCAGGGCGTCGAGGGCGTCGATCGCGACCACGTGGCGCAGCGCGGGCAGCGTGCCGCGCAGGGCGCACGCGAGCGCGACCTGCGCCGGCGTCTCGGCGATCACCGCGACGGCGCCCGAGTCGGCCAGCACCCACTCGCACTCCTCCGGCGAGCTGGTCGGGTAGACCGGCACGACGACGGCGCCGGCGAGCGTGATCGCGAGGTCGCAGTAGGTCCACTCGGGTCGGGTCTCGCACAGCAGCGCGACGCGGTCGCCGGGCGCGATGCCCAGCGCGACCAGGCCGAGCGCGAGCTGGGTGGCGATCTCGGAGACCTCGGCGAAGGTCACGTCGTGCCAGTCGCCGCCGGCGCGATGGCGGACGGCGACGCGGTCGGGGAATCGTTCGGCGGCGGCGGGGAGCAGCGCCGCGAGGGTCTTCGGGGAGGTGGCGGTGGGCATGGGCACCAGCATCGGGTGCGCCGGCGCCGCCCGCATCTGTGCGCGCACCGAACCGAAGATCCGTGCCAGCACTGACGTAACGCCCGGCGCCCTCGCGCGACTGTGCGGCGTGGATGTCGCATCGCTCACAGAACTCGCGGACGAGCGCCGGCGCCAGCTCGACGAGGCGCAGGCCATCGCGCACATCGGCTCCTGGGCCTGGGACGCGGCGACCGACAGCATCAGCTGCTCGGACGAGTGGTACCGGATCTTCGGCGTGGAGCCGCAGTCGCGGCGGATCGACCTGGGCACGTTCCTGCGGTTGATCCATCCCGGCGACCGGACGGACATGCTCGACGCGGTGCGCGAGGCCTCGCGCACTGGCCGCGGGTTCCTGCGCCACCATCGCGTGCTCGACCCGGACGGCACGACGCGCTGGATCGAGGGCCGCTGCGACGTCGTGGCCGTCAACGGCGAGCCCGCCCGCATGGTCGGCACGTCGTACGACATCACCGAGCGCCGCCGCTACGAGGAGTCGCTGCGGGCGAGCATCGCCGAGGTCCGCGCCTCGCGCGCGCGGCTGGTGGCGGCGGCCGACGCCGAGCGCCGGCGCGTCGAGCGCGACCTGCACGACGGCGCCCAGCAGCGGCTCGTCGCGCTGGCGATGACGTTGCGGCTCGCCCAGCAGCGGCTCGGCGCGGACGCCGATCCCGAGCTGCGGGCGACCCTCGCGGCGGCCAGCGCCGAGCTGCGCCACGCGCTCGCCGAGCTGCGCGACCTCGCGCGCGGCCTGCACCCGGCGATGCTCAGCGAGCAGGGCCTCGGGCCCGCGCTGGAGGCGCTCGCCCTGCGCACGCCGCTGCCGGTGCGGATCGCCGCCTGTCCGCGCGGCCGGCTCCCCGAGGGCGTCGAGGTGGCGATCTACTACCTCGTCGCCGAGGCGCTGACGAACACGCTCAAGCACGCGTGCGCGGCGCGCGCCGAGATCGACATCCAGCTGCTCGGCGACGTCGCGCTCGTGCGCGTGCGCGACGACGGCGTCGGCGGCGCGTCCTCGCGGGGCGACGGCGGCCTGCGCGGGCTGGCCGACCGCGTCGCGGCGGCCGGCGGCCGGCTCGACGTCGACAGCCCGCGCGGCGGCGGCACGACGATCTCCGCGGAGCTGCCATGCGCGTGATGCTCGCCGACGACTCGCTGCTGGTCCGCGAGGGCCTCGCGCGGCTGCTCGCCGAGGCGGGCTTCGACGTCGCCGGCCTGGCCGCGGACGGCGAAGGGCTCGTCTCGCTGGTCGACGCCGACCCGCCCGACGTCGCGGTGGTCGACATCCGCATGCCGCCGACCCGGACCGACGAGGGCCTCGCCGTCGCCCGCCGGATCAAGGCCGAGCACCCGGACACCGGCGTGCTGGTCCTCTCCCACCACATCGAGCCGCACTACGCGCTCACGCTGCTCGACGACCGTCCCCGCGGCGCCGGCTACCTGCTCAAGGACCGCGTCGACGACCTCGACGACTTCACCGGCGCGGTCCGGCGCGTGAGCGCGGGCGACGTCGTGGTCGACCCGGACGTCGTCGCGCTGCTCGTGCGCCGGACGCGCGAGCACGACCCGCTGGACGAGCTGACCGAGCGCGAGCGCGAGGTGCTCGGGCTGATGGCCGAGGGCCGCACGAACCAGGCGATCTCCGGGCGGCTGTTCCTGACGCCGCGCACGGTCGAGTCGCACGTGCGCAGCATCTTCCTCAAGCTCGGCCTGCTGCCGGCGCCCGACGACCACCGGCGCGTGCTGGCGGTGCTCAGCTACCTGCGGGCCGCCTAGCTCAGCGCGCGCCGGCCACGTCGAGGATGCTGCCGGTGCAGTAGGAGGCGTCGCCGGACAGCAGGAACGCGATCGCGGCGGCCACCTCGTCGGAGGTGCCGGCGCGGCCCACGGGGACGGCCGGGCCGATCCGGGCGACGCGGTCGGGCTGGCCGCCGCTGGCGTGGATGCCGGTGTCGACGATCCCGGGGCGGACGACGTTGACGCGGACGTCCTCGCGCGCCACCTCTTTGGCGAGGCCGAGGCCGATCGTGTCCACCGCGGCCTTGGACGCCGCGTAGTCGACGTACTCGCCGGGGGAGCCGATGCGGCTCGCCGCCGAGGAGACGAGGACGATCGACCCGCCGGCGCCGCCGTGGCGGGTCGACATGCGGCGGACGGCCTCGCGGCAACACAGCAGCGCGCCGAGGACGTTGACCGCGAGCATCCGCGTGACCCGCTCGGCGCTCATCTCGTCCACCCGCGCCTTGGGCGCGACGATCCCCGCGTTGGCCACCAGCCCGCGCAGCGGCCCGAGCTCGCCGGCCGCCGCGAACGCCCGCAGCACGTCGTCCTCCTCGGCCACGTCGGCCTGCACGGCCGCGCCGCCGAGCTCGCCCGCCAGACCCGCGGCCGCCGCGCGGTCGGCCCGGGAGGTCAGGCAGACGGTCCAGCCGGCCGCGGCGCACCGCCGCGCCGTGGCCGCGCCGATCCCGCGCCCGCCGCCCGTGATCAGCACGACCCGTTGCACGATCCCGGGCATGATCTCAGTCGCCCCGGCGAACGAGGCGAGCCGTGAGCCGTTGCAGTCGCCCAGGAAGAGGAAGAGACTTCACGCCATGAGACTCATCCGCCGGCGCTCGCCCGAACCGCCGCCAGCGCCCCCGCTCAACCGACGCCAGAAGCCGCCCTGGGAGGACCTGATCGACCCGCTGGAGCGGCCCAGCCGCG
>JAICUS010000578.1 GCA_025935735.1 Solirubrobacteraceae bacterium
CCGGACCTGGATCTCCCCGTCGGTGCCGCTCTGCGCCGCGGCGGCCGTGACCGTCAGGTAGACGTAGAAGCGCCCCGAGGCGGCGTAGTCGGGCGGGAACGCCACCGACAGCAGCCCCTGCTCCTCATAGCCGCTCTCGGTGATCGTGCTGAGGTCGAGGAACGGCGCGGCCTTCAGCGTCCCGCCGTCCATCACCCGCACCCGGCCCGGCTTCTCGGTGACGAAGATCCGGCTCTGGTCGCCCGGCGGCGAGGTGGCGTAGGTCGGCTGGTCGAAGCTGCCCAGCGGCACCAGCGACGGCGCGGCCTGCGCGGGCGCGGCGAACGCCAGCAGCAGCGCCACCGCCAGCGCCGCGCGGGTCAATGGTCCGCCACCGTCCCGTCCGGCGGATCCAGCGGCAGCCCGCGCGCCGCCCAGGCCAGCATCCCGCCGTCGAGCGAGTAGGCGTCATAGCCGGCGCGGCGGAAGGCTTGGGCGGCCATCGTGGAGCGGCCGCCGACGCGGCAGACGAACACGACCGGAGTGTCGCGCGCGATCGACTCGGCGTGCGCCGAGAGGTCTGAGAGCGCGAGGTGGCGCGCGCCGGGGATGCGGCCGGCGTCCCACTCGTGGTCCTCGCGCACGTCGACCAGCTGGACGGCGCCGCGGCGCTGCAGCTCGGCCACCTCGTCGGCCTGGACGTCCATCGCCGGGACGGTAGCGTCCGCGCCCATGCGCGTGTTCAACGTCAATGACGCCCAGGTCGAGTACGACCCGTCGGACCCCGAGGGCTATCGCGGCGGCGCCGTCAACTTCAAGGAGGCGATCGGCGCCCGCACGATGGTCGGCAAGCTGTTCGAGCTCCCGCCGGGCCAGGCGCTGTGCCCGTACCACTGGGAGACCGACGAGGAATGGCTGCTGGTGCTCAAAGGCCGGCTGCGGGTGCGCCATCCCGAGGGCGAGGACGAGGTCGGCCCCGGCGACCTGGTGGCGTTCCCGGCCGGGCCGGAGGGCGCGCACAAGACCACGACGGTGGGCGAGGAGCCCGCGCGCTTCATCTTCCTGTCGACGCAGAACCTGCCGGCGGTGGCCGTCTATCCCGACAGCCGGAAGGTCGGCGTGTGGACCGGCGACCCGGAGATGCACGTGATGGTGCGCCAGGGTACGCGCCTGGACTACTACGACGGCGAGGCCTGATTTCAGCGCGGCAGCGCCATTTCACCGCTTTCATGAGAGAGATCCCCGGTTTGGGGGACGCCATCCGCTGCACGATCAGCTAGAGTGCCGCGCGGAACACGGGACATAACGCCGAACCTCGTCCGGCTCAGGGCGGACGGGGACGGGGGAACCAAGGTTTGGAGCAGGGGTCACTGCTCCGGGGGCGAATCGCCGCTATATGCGGTGTAGCGCGACGCTTTCCGCGCGAGCCCGACAGCTAACCCCGTAGGCGGTCGGAAAGAGGAGATCGTCTTGTCACGCTGTCGCAGGCTTTGCCTGGGTCTAGTCGCTGTTGGCTGTACGCTGCCGGTCGCACCGGCGCAGGCGAAGTTCATTCATTTCGGGGACCGCTCGCTGCATCGCGGCATGCAGGGGCGCGACGTCAAGGTCCTCCAGCGCTATCTCACCCGGCTCGGGATCGACACGGTGGCCGATGCTGCCTACGGCCCGGCGACCACGCGCCACGTCAAGGAATGGGAGCGCAGCGCCTCCCTGAAGGCGGACGGCCGCATGAGCCGCACCAACGCCGCCGCGCTGAAGGCGCAGGTCAAGCAGGGCGCCTCCGCGCTGCAGGACACCAACGGCGGCGCCGCCCCGGCGGCCGCGCCGGACGCGGCGACGCTCGGCCCCGACGGTTTGGCGATCGCGCCCGCGGACGCGCCGCCGGAGGTCCAGGCGGTCATCGCCGCGGCCAACCGGATCGTGGGGAAGCCGTACCGCTACGGCGGTGGGCACGGGAAGTGGGAGGACAGCGGGTATGACTGCTCGGGCTCCGAGTCATATGCGCTCCATGGCGGCGGCCTGGTCAGCCGTCCGCACGACTCGACCGAGTTCGAGTCATGGGGCGAGGCAGGCCCGGGCGAGTGGATCACCAGCTACGCCAACAGCGGCCACTCGTACATGGTCGTCGCCGGTCTGCGCTTCGACACCGGCTGGAACGACTCGACGAGCAGCGGCCCGAAGTGGAGCACCAAGATGCGTCCCTCGCGCGGGTACGTGGTGCGCCACCCGGACGGCTTGTAGCGGGGTCCGCTCCGCGCCGCGCGACCGCTAGTAGTACTCGCGGTCCCGCGCTACCGGGCGCTCGTCGACGGGCGCCCGGTAGCGCCGGCGCCAATCGGCCAGGAAGAAGAGCGAGATCAGCAGGCCGATGATCCCGATCACCATCAGGATGATCCCGACGGTCGAGATCTCGAGCCCCGAGACGTTCGCGTCCACGGCGAAATACAGGATCGCGCCAACGGCGATCAGGAAGAGTGAGGTTCCGATGCCCACGGAACCCGTACTCCCCAGAACGGCCTGCCACTAACCTGAACGGGGATGCCGACAACCGCCGTTGACACGTACTCGCTCACGCTCCAACAGCTGGATTTCCGGGACACGATCCGCCAGATCGTGCGCGAGCGGGTGGCCCCGCGCGCCGCGGAGATCGACGCCAAGGCCGAGTACCCGTGGGACATCCGGCGGCTGTTCGCCGAGCAGGATCTGCTGGGGCTGCCGTTCGACGAGGAGCACGGCGGGACCGGCACCGGGACGCTGATGCTCAACGTGGCGGTCGAGGAGATCGCCCGCGCGTGCGCGTCGAGCGCGCTGATCCTGATGATCCAGGAGCTGGGCACGCTGCCGATCAAGCTGTTCGGCACCGAGGAGCTCAAGCAGCGCTTCCTGCCCCGCTGCGCGTCGGGCGAGTGGACGCCGGCGTTCGCGCTCTCCGAGCCCGAGGCGGGCTCGGACCCCGGCGGGATGATCACCCGCGCGGAGCGCGACGGCGACGAGTGGGTGGTCAACGGCACCAAGAACTGGATCACGAACCTCGGCGTGGCCGACTTCTACGTCGTGTTCGCCAAGACCGACCGCGAGGCCGGCCGCTCGCGCGGGATCAGCGCGTTCGTAGTGGAGGCCGACCGGCCCGGGT
Organism: Solirubrobacteraceae bacterium; assembly: GCA_025935735.1. Next base: position 3,113 of record JAICUS010000578.1, read on the forward strand.
TCAGCGTCGGCAAGCTCGAGCACAAGCTCGGCATCAAGGGCTCGCCCACCGGCCAGCCGATCTTCGAGGACGTCCGCATCCCGGCCCAGAACCTGATCGGCGAGGAGGGCCGCGGCATGAGCGTCGCGCTGGGCACGCTCGACCACTCGCGGCTCGGCGTGGCCGCGCAGGCCGTGGGGATCGCCCAGGGCGCGATCGACCACGCGGTGGCCTACGCCCACGAGCGCCGGCAGTTCGGGCGGCCGATCGCCGACTTCCAGGGCATCCAGTTCAAGCTGGCCGACATGGAGACGCGCACGGCGGCGGCGCGCGAGCTGCTCTACCGCGCGTGCGCGAAGATCGACCGCCACGAGCCCGACCGCGGCAAGTACTCGGCGATGGCCAAGCTGTTCGCCTCAGACACCGCGATGGCCGTGACCGTCGAGGCGGTCCAGGTACTCGGCGGCTACGGCTACGTGACCGAGTACCCGGTCGAGCGCTACCTGCGCGACGCCAAGATCACCCAGATCTACGAGGGCACCAACGAGATCCAGCGCCTCGTGATCGCTCGCGCGCTGAAGTAGCCTGGAGGCCATGCTCTCCAACTGGCCGGCGGGGCGCCGGATCGC
>JAICUS010000482.1 GCA_025935735.1 Solirubrobacteraceae bacterium
GACCAGCACGGCGGCCAGCGCCAGCAGTACGAGCGTCTGGACGTCGCCCCAGCCCGCCTCGGTAGCCTGCACGACGGCGTAGACCAGCGCTACGAGCGCGGCGGTGATCGTCACCGCGCCGGCGAGGTCGAAGCGCCGCGGTCCGGCCTGCCGGCGGCTCTCGCTCAGGAGCACCGGACTCAGCGCGGCGACCGCGGCGGCGATCGGCACGTTGATGAAGAAGATCCACTGCCAGCCGAGGCCGGAGGTGACCGGGCCGCCGATCAGCCACGCCGCGGTCCCGCCGATGGCGCCGGTCGATCCCCAGACCCCGAGCGCCTTGTTGCGCTCGGCGCCCTCCGGGAAGGTGGTCATGACGAGCGACAGCGCGGTCGGCGTCATGATCGCCGCCGCCACGCCCTGCACGGCGCGCGCGGTGAGCAGCGCACCCGTCGTCCCCGCCAGCCCGGCGCCCAGCGACGCCAGCGCGAACAGCCCGGTGCCGAGGATGAGCATCCGCCGGCGCCCCAGCAGGTCGGCGGCGCGGCCGCCCAGCAGCAGCAGACCGCCGAAGCTGAGCAGGTAGGCGCTCAGGACCCACTGCAGGTGCCCGGCCCCGAAGGCCAGGTCCGCGTCGATCGACGGCAGCGCGACGACCACGATCGCGGAATCGAGGATGACCATGAAGAAGGCGGTGCACAGCAGCGCGAGCGCCTTCCAGCGGCGAGGGTCGGGGCCATGTGTATGTGGCGAATCAGGCATCGGTTTCCCCTTCAGTTGGGCGTCAACAAGACGTCGCAGCCCGAAGGGCGATTTGGACAGCTCCCGGAAATCCGTCAGCGCAAGGCGTGCAGGCGCCGTTCCAGCTCGGCGCGCTCGACGGCGTTCGCGCTCAGCGCGATCGCGCGCTCGTACGCGCCTGCGGCGCCCGCGGCATTGCCGGCGCGGCTGAGCAACTCGGCGTGCGCCGCGTGCAGCGGCTGGTAGCGCTCGAGCGCCGGCTCGGAGAGCAGCGGCTCGAGCAGCGCCAGGCCCGCGGCGGCGCCGTCGGCCATGCCGACCGCGACCGCGCGATTGAGCTCGACCACGGGGGACGGACTCAGCGCGGCGAGGGCGCCGTACAGCTCGGCGATCTGGGCCCAGTCGGTGGACTCCGCGTCCGGCGACTGGATCTGCACGGCGGTGATCGCCGCCTGCAGCTGGTACTCGCCGGGACGCCGCAGGCGCACGGCCCGGTCCAGCCGCGCGAGGCCGGCGCGGATCTTGTCCCGGTCCCACAGCGACCGGTCCTGGGCGTCCAGCGCGACGAAGCGGCCGCTCGGGTCCACGCGCGCGCCGCGGCGGGCGTCGTGCAGCAGCATCAGCGCCAGCAGCCCCCACGCCTCGGCGTCGTCGGGCATCAGCCGGCACAGCAGCTCGCCGAGGCGGATCGCCTCGTCGCACAGCTCCTCGCGGACCAGGCGCTCGCCCTCCGCGGCGGCGTAGCCCTCGTTGAAGATGAGATACACGACCCGCAGCACGCCGCGCAGCCGGTCGGGCAGCTCCTCGTCGGCCGGCACCCGATAGGGGATGTGCGCGTCGGCGATCTTGCGCTTCGCGCGCACGATCCGCTTGCCCATGGTCGGCTCGGCGACCAGGAAGGCCCGGGCGATCTCGCCGGTCGTCATGCCGCCGAGCGCGCGCAGCGTGAGCGCCACCCGCGCCGGCAGCTCCAGCGCCGGGTGGCAGCAGGTGAAGATCAGCCGCAGCCGGTCGTCGACGATCGCGCTCTCGTCATCCATGGACGGCTCCTCGGGCGTGTCCAGGCGCAGCAGCTCGGCCAGCCGCTCCGCGCGGCCGGCCACCGACCGGTCCCGGCGCAGGCGATCGATCGCCCGCCGCCGCGCGGCCGTGGTGATCCACGCCCCCGGATTGGCCGGAACCCCGTCGCGCCGCCACACCGTCACGGCGGCCTCGAACGCATCCTGCACCGCGTCCTCGGCCAGCTGGAAGTCGCCGGCCTGCCGGATGAGCGTGGCCAGCACGATCGCGCGCTCCTCGCGAAACGCACGCGCGATCGCCGCGGAGACCGGGTCGGCCGGCGCGCCGCTCACGCCAGGTGTCTCACGTCCCCGTCCGACACTTCCACGCCGGCCCGGCGCGCCGTCTCCAGCCACTCATCGGCCGGCATGACCGGGCGCACCTCGATCGTCCCCCAGCCCGCCATCGGCAGCCGCGCCGCCTGCTTGAGCGCCTCGTCGAGGTCGGCGCATTCGAGGATGTAGAAGCCGGCCAGGACCTCCTTGGTCACCGCGAACGGGCCGTCGGTGATCTCGGTCTCGCCACCCCGCACGCGGACCGACGTCGCGCTCTCCGTCGAATGCAGACGCCGGACCTCCCCCAGCAGCCCGGCCTCGCGCAGGCCGGCGTGCAGCTCCAGCAGGATCGGCGTCACGTGCTCGCGCTCCGCCTGCCCGGCCGGCTCGAGCTCCTCCTCATACACCAGCAACATGTACTGCGGCATCACGCCTCCGACGATCGATCTTGGCCGCACCCTACGCGGCCCTCATCGATACGTCGCCGCACGCCCCGCCGTTTGGACGGCCGCAGCGACGAGCGGCCCGGCGTCAGTAGCCGCTGCCGAACGTGCTGCGTGGCACGATGCCGAGCACCTGGTCCTGGTAGGTCAGATAGACGTGGCCGGGATAGGTCGGGCTCGCGGTGAAGTTCTCGATGATCCCGTCACGGAAGAGCGTGTTGGGCAGGAAGCCGTTCGGGTTCTCTCCCGGCGTCGCCGCCTCGACGAACGGCCCGAACACCGAGGGGTAGACGTACGTCGTCGCGGGCGTGGTCACGCCGGGCGGAGTGATCGTGATCGGCTTGGCGAACGTCTGGCCGCGGTCGCGCGAGACGGCCAGGCGGATCTTGCCGTTGCCCGCGGCGCCGTTGAAGGTCGTCCACATGGCGTAGACATGGTCGCGGTACGGCGTGTCGGCGAAGTGGTTGACGGCCACCCACTCCTTGTCCTCGACGTGGCCGAGCGTCAGGCTGGTCTGGTTGTTGTTGGGCACCAGCTGTTCCCGGACGTCGCCGTCGACGCCGGCACGCTGCACGCGCTGTGGTGGGACTCGCGCAACGACCTGGCGTACTCGCCCCGGCGGCCGATCGGCAACTTCGCCGACGTCTCGAGCAACCCGAACTGGGAGCAGTTCGCCGACCGCAGGGTGCCGTTCGCGGGCGACTACCTGTGGATCGACACCCAGGGCGGCCAGACCTTCGGCGTCTGGACCGATTGGCGCAACACCGTGGCCGGGACGGACCCGCGCGAGCCCGTCTCCGACATGACCGGCGCCGACGTCAAGCAATGTCGCGCCGCCCAATCCGACGGCACCTGGGGCCCGGACACCTGCCCGCGCGCCGGCGGCCTCGACCAGGACATCTACGGGGACCACACCCCCTGAGCCCGCATCGGCCCCCGGGTCCGCCACGGGTCCGGGGGCCGAGCGACGCTGCCGCGCTACGAGGCGGGGTAGACGATCTGCTGAACGGCCCAGCCGTTGCCGTCGGGATCGCTGAAGAACACGAAGCGGCCCCACGGGAAGTCCTGCACGTCACTGACCGGGACCCCGCGCGAGGCGAGGTCGTCGTGCGCTGCCTGGGCATCGTCGACGACCAGCTGCAGCCCCTTCGCCGAGCCGGGAACGGCGTCGACCAGCCCCTGGCCGATGGCGATCGAGCACGCGGAGCCGGGTGGCGTGAGCTGGACGAAGCGGATCTCGTCGGTGGGGCTGTGGTCGTGATCGGCGTTGAAGCCGACCTGGTCGACGTAGAACGCCTTCGCGCGGTCGACGTCCGAGACGGGGACGGCGACGAGCTCGAGCCGGTAGTCCATCAGGTCACCTCGGGGGGAGTGGGGAGGATATGACAGAATGCTGTCATGAGTGGAACTGTACCGGATCGACAGGATGCTGTCAATCCTCGCTCGCGGGAGGGCGACGTCGTGAGCCGGTTGACCGTGCTCGTGTTCCGGTTGAACGGACTGCTCACGGCGGCCGGAGACGCGCTTGCTCAGCCGCACGGGCAGACGACCGCGCGCTGGCGTGTGCTCGCCGCCGTCGAGCACACGCCGATGACCGTCGCGCAGATCGCGCGCGCGTGGAGCCTCGCCCGCCAGAGCGTGCAGCGCGTGGCCGACCTGCTCGAACGCGACGGCCTGGTCAGCTACGAGGCCAATCCGGCGCACCGCCGCGCGAGCCTGCTCCGGCTGACACCCGAGGGCCGCTCCGCCCTGCGGCGCATCCAGACGGCCCAGCGCGAATGGGCAGACGACGTCGGTCGCGAGATCGGCATCGACGACCTCACCACCGCCAACCGCATCCTCGCTCGCGTGCTCGACGCCCTCCCGCGTCAGTGAGTGCAGCGGCCCGCCCTGAGCCGGGTCACCCACCACGTCAAATGACACGCTGAGCAGCCGGAAGATGCCGTGGTCCGCGCGCTTGGGTGCCCGTAGCTTGCTCGTTGCCAGCGCGGCCACCGGGCCGCGGGACAGACACCAAAGGAGTCCTCTCATGTCGACCACGCTCATCGCCTCCCGCCTCTTCGGCCCGCAGCGCCGCCTGCGCATCTACTAGCCCTGCGCGCGCGCCGCCCGCCGAGTTCGGCGGGCGGCGAGCCCGCGGCGCCGAAGGTGCGGTCAGCCGCCGGGCGGCGGACGCGAGCCGCACTCCGCGAGGCGGGCTGGGCCCCGGCGGGACGCCTGCCAGCCGCCTGAGAACCGC
>JAICUS010000785.1 GCA_025935735.1 Solirubrobacteraceae bacterium
GCCGCGCGCCGATCGTGTTCGCGTTCGTGCTCACGCTGGCGTTCCTGCTGCTGCTGGTCACGTTCCGCTCGATCGTGATCCCGATCAAGGCGATCGTGCTCAACCTGCTGTCGGTGGGCGCGGCCTACGGCGTGCTGACCTGGATCTTCCAGGACGGCCACCTGCAGGGGCTGCTCGGCTTCAAGTCCAACCACGGCGTGACCGCGTGGCTGCCGATGTTCCTGTTCGTGATCCTGTTCGGCCTCTCGATGGACTACCACGTGTTCATCCTCAGCCGGATCAAGGAGGCGGTCGACCGCGGCCGCCGCACCGAGGACGCGGTCGTCGAGGGCATCAGGGCCACGGCCGGCACGGTCACGAGCGCCGCGATCGTCATGGTCGCCGTGTTCGGGATCTTCGCCACGTTGACGTTCATCGACTTCAAGGAGATGGGCGTCGGGCTGGCGGTGGCGATCCTGGTGGACGCCACGATCGTCCGCGCGGTGCTGCTGCCGGCGACGATGAAGCTGCTCGGCCGCTGGAACTGGTACCTGCCGTCCAAGCTCTCGTGGCTGCCGCGCTTCAGCCACGAGCCGCTGCCCGAGGCGGCGTAGACAAGGCTCGCGGCCGGCGGTGCCGGCCGCGCAGGGTCGCGGGCCCCGCAACGGCGGGGCCCGCGCGCGTTAACCGATCAGCCGAGGGTCATGTTCGGCTCGCCGGCTCCGTCCAGGCCGGTGCCGCGCCGGCAGGTGCCGCCCTTCACGGCGCCGCCGTTGTAGGCCTGGCGCAGGCAGTTGCGCATCGCCAGCTGGCCCCAGTAGTCCGCGTGGCCGTCCTCCTGGAGCTGGTAGGGCGGCAGGAGGGTCGTGATGGTGCGGATCTGCTCGACCCACTCGCTCTTGTCCACCGCGCCGGCGCTGCGCCAGCTGGCCACGCCCTTCTCCTCCAGCAGCCCGACCGTGTTCTCGCACAGCCGCCGGCCGACGAGCGCGTTCTGCATGTCGAGCAGCTTCACGTTGGTCAGCCCGGACTGGGCGACCGCGTTGCGGGTCGTGTTGTTGAACGTGTTCACCACGGTCGCGTTGGCCCAGTTCGCGTCCTTGTTCCACATGCCGCAGCCGCCGATGGTCTGGCGGGTGAAGCCGGTCTCGGGGTAGCGGTTGCCGGAGCCGTTCGGGATCGGCGACCAGTAGGTCTGCGCGAGGATCGTGTAGGACGAGTCCGCGTAGCCGGCGGCGGCCATCGCCTGGTGGATGTTGAGGTACGCCTGTTTGACCTGGCTCGTGACCGTGGCGATGTTGGAGGCCGAGAACATCGCCTTCTCCGTGCTGTCGTCCTGGCAGTAGTTCTTCCACCACGACGGCGACAGCAGCCAGTCCTCCACGCAGTCCTGCACGATCGTGGCGAACCCGTAGTTGTTGGAGCCGATCAGCGCCACGACGGCCTTGATGCTGCCGGCGGGATGCGTCTTGGCGTAGTTCTCCAGCGCGAGCGCCTGGCCGACCTGCCCGTTGGCGTTGTAGAAGTCCAGGCCGGGCTTGAACGCGCCGTCGTCGCCGGTGTGCGTGTACGTCCGCGCGCCGGAGCAGGCGAGATTGACGCCGGTCACGCCGCCGCCGATCAGCACCTCGGCCGACTTCGAGCGATGGCAGCCGGGAATCGTCTCCGCCGTGTTGGTCGCGTTGTCGTAGTACGCCGTCGGCCCGAGCGCGTCCGTCCGCGACGGGTCGCCGTTCGTGTTGCCGGCCCAGCGCCCGGCCTCTCCGGAGATCGCACTGTCCCCGACCGCCACCACCACGGGCGTCGCCGCCCGCGCCACCGCCGCCGGCGCGCACGCCACCACCACCGCCGCTGCCACCAGGACCTTGCCGAGCTGCATCCGACCCCCTCTCCTCGTTCGCCTGTGGGGGAGCATCACCGATTTCGACGCGCCGCGCCAGGTCTGTATTCCCGGCATGATTCGCGGCGATGGCTGAGCTGAGGGTGGAGACCGAGCCGGAGCGGGCCGGGTTCGACGCGGAGCGGCTGCGGCGGATCGACCGGCACTTCGACCGCTATGTGGAGGATGGGCGGCTCGCCGGGTGGCTGGCGACGGTGGCGCGGGATGGCGAGATCGTCCACATCGGCACGGGCGGGCAGCGGGACGTCGAAAACGGGCTGCCGGTGGAGCTCGACACCGTCTGGCGGATCTACTCGATGACGAAGCCGATCACCTCGGTGGCGGCGATGATGCTCTACGAGGAGGGGGCGTTCGAGCTCAAGGACCCGGTGGCGAACTGGATCCCGA
>JAICUS010000737.1 GCA_025935735.1 Solirubrobacteraceae bacterium
AGGCTGGAGGCCGAGGGCCTCGAGTTCGACGGCGGCCGCGCGAACCCGAAGGCCCGCCTGCCCCGCCCACCGGCCGAGGTCGCGGCATGACCCGCGCCGGCCGCCCACGCCCCGCGGCTCGCCGGCCGCACGTCGTCGGCGTGCGCTGTTTGAATCATCCGCCGTGATCGCTCGTCCGCCGCTGCCAACCGGACCGTTCGTGGTCGTCGGGCTCGCCCGCTCCGGCGTGGCGGCCGCGCTTGCCCTGCGGGCGCTGGGGCAGGACGTGGTGGCGACGGACGCGCGAGCGGTGGGGGAGGACGTGCGGGGGCGGCTGGAGGCGGCCGGCGTCAGCGTGCGCGACGGCGAGGACGGCGTGGACGCGCTGGCCGGCGCGCGGACCGTGGTCAAGAGCCCCGGCGTGCCGCCCCAGGCGCCGGCGATCGTCGCCGCGCGCGAGCGCGGGCTGCGGGTGGTCGGCGAGGTGGAGATCGGCTGGCGGCTGTTGCCCGGCGAGTTCCTGGCGGTGACGGGCTCCAACGGCAAGACGACGACCGTCGAGCTGATCGGCCACGTGCACCGGACGGCGGGCGTGCCGGTCGTCGTGGCCGGCAACGTCGGCACGCCGCTGACGGCGCTGCCCGGCACGCTCGCGCCCGGGACGGTCGTCGTGTGCGAGGTGTCGTCGTTCCAGCTCGAGGACACGGAGGCGTTCGCGCCGGACACCGCCGTGCTGCTCAACCTCACCGAGGACCACCTCGACCGCCACGGCACGTTCGCGGCCTACCGCGCCGCCAAGCTCGAGATCTTCGCCCGCCAGCCGCCGGGCGCCGTCGCGGTGGTGCCCGCCGGGCTGCCACTCGACGACGCCGGCGGCGCCGCCACCCGCGTGACGTTCGCCGGCGGGGAGCCGCCGCCCGCGGGGACCGGCGGCCCGCCCCCCGATCTCGCGCACGCCGGCGGCGTCCTGCGCTGGCGCGGGGAGGCGCTGATGCGGGCGGACGAGATCCGGCTGCCGGGCGCGCACAATCGCGAGAACGCGATGGCCGCCGCCGCGGCGTGCCTGGCCAGGGGCGTGGCGCCCGAGGCCGTCCGGGAGGGGCTGGCCACGTTCGCGGGTGTGGCGCACCGGCTGGAGACGGTGGCGACGGTCGCCGGCGTGCGGTACGTGAACGACTCGAAGGCCACGAACGTGGCGTCGGCGGAGGTCGGGCTGCGCGCGTTCGCCGGCGGCGTGCACCTGATCGCCGGCGGCAGCCGCAAGCGCTCCGACTACCGGCCGCTGGCGGCGCCGGTGCGCGAGCGCTGCACGGCCGTGTATCTGATCGGCGAGACGGCGCCCGAGCTGCGCGCCGCGCTGGCGCCGGCGGGCGTGCCGCTGCACGACTGCGGCGACCTCGAGGACGCGGTGGCCGCCGCCCACGCCGCCGCCCGCCCCGGGGACACGGTCCTGCTCTCGCCCGCCTGCGCGTCCTACGACCAGTACCGCTCATACGAGGAGCGCGGCGACCGCTTCCGCACGCTCGTGACCGCCCTGCGCTGAACGCGCGGCCGGCGCTCATCTTCCCGGGAGGCGTCCGGCCGGGGGTGTCGAATGCGGCTCCAATGCGTCGCCGCCAGCAGCAGCCGCTCGAGCACCGACTGCTGCTGACCGCCACGTTCTGCCTGCTGGCCGGCGGCGCGGTGATGGTGTATTCGGCCAGCTCGGCGCGCACCCTCCTCGAGGGCTCGGGCGACGGGACCGCGTTCCTGGTCAAGTACCTGGTCTACGGCGGCGTCGGGCTGGTGGCGATGCACGTCGTGTCGCGGCTGCCGCTGACGGTCTTCCTGCGCTACACGAACCTGCTGCTGATCGCCTCCTTCGCCATGCTCGTGGCGGTTCGCATCCCCGGCATCGGGCTCGAGATCAACGGCGCGCGCCGATGGCTCGGCGCGGGTCCGCTGCAGTTCCAGCCCAGCGAGGTGATGAAGCTGGCGCTGGTGCTCCATGTCGCCGCGGTGATCGCCGCGCGGCCCAAGATCACACGCTCGCTGCGCAGCCTGGGCGGGCCGGTGTTCGGCGTCGGCGGCTGCGCGGTGCTGCTGATCGCCAGCCAGCCGGACGTCGGGACCTCGCTCGTCGTATCGGCCACGCTGGCGGCGATGCTGGTCGCCGCCGGCCTGCCGCTGCGCCGCCTCGGGATGGTGGCCGGCGTCGGCGCGTTCCTCGTGTTCGTCTACGCGCTCCTGGAGCCCTACCGGCGGGCGCGGCTGTTCAGCTTCCTCGACCCGTGGCAGCACGCCGGCGGCGCGGGGTTCCAGGCGGTGCAGGGGCAGATCGCGATCGGCTCCGGCGGGCTGTTCGGCCACGGGCTGGGCGCGTCGATCCAGAAGATCTACTACGTGCCCGAGGCCCACACGGACTTCATCCTGGCGGTGATCGGCGAGGAGCTCGGGCTGGCGGGGATCGTCGCCCTGCTGTCGCTGTACGGCATGATCGGGTACGCCGGTCTGCGCACCGCCCGCAACGCGAAGGGCGCCTACGCCAAGCTGCTGGCCGGCGGCCTGACCTCCCTGATCCTGTGCCAAGCCCTGCTCAACGTCTACGCCGTCCTCGGCCTCGCGCCGCTCACCGGCGTCCCGCTGCCGTTCAT
>JAICUS010000076.1 GCA_025935735.1 Solirubrobacteraceae bacterium
CTCAACCAGAAGCTCAAGGGCAACACGCTGTTCGCGCTCGCGGTGCTGCTGCCGTGGGCGGTGCCGTCGCTGGCCGCGAGCGCGATCTGGAAGTGGCTGTTCGACTCCCAGTACGGCTTCGTCAACTGGGCGCTCGTGCACGTCGGCCTGCACCACTTCCAGGACTACGCCTGGTTCGCCGGGCGCGGCTCCGCCTACGTCTCGATCTTCGTAACCGTCGTCTGGCAGTCGTTCCCGTTCATCGCGCTCAGCCTGCTGGCCGGGCTGCAGACGCTGCCGCGCGACACGCTCGACGCGGCGCGGGCCGACGGGGCGACCGCCTGGCAGCGCTTCCGGCTGGTCACGCTGCCGCTGCTGCGCCCGATCGTCGCCGTGCTGGTGATCTTCTCGACGATCTGGGACTTCAAGATCTTCGACCAGATCTACGTGATGGCCCAGGGCGTGCCCGACCGGGCGGCCGACACCGCCGCGGTCACCGCCTACCGCGAGTCCTTCGCGCTGGGCAACTATGGCGTCGGCGCGGCGATCGCCGTGATCCTGTTCCTCGTCCTGCTGATCGCCTCGATCGTCTACGTGCGGCTGATCGGCAAGGAGGACGCGTACGCATGAAGCGCGCCGCCCTGTATCTGGCCGCGCTCGTCGTGTCGGCCTTCGCGCTGTTCCCCATCTACTGGGTGGTGATCACGTCGCTGAAGCCGCGCGACGAGATCTACACGCGCACGCCGCACCTCTGGACGAGCCACCCGAACTGGAGCCAGTACCCGCACGTGCTGGGCGACGGCCACGTCGGCCGCGCGCTGCTGAACTCGCTGATCGTCGCCGGCTCGACCATGGTCGTCTGCCTGGTGATCAGCGCGCTGGCCGCCTACGCGCTGGCCCGCCTGGAGCTGCCGGCGCGCGGCGCGCTGCTGATGCTCGTGCTGATGACCCAGATGTTCCCGCTGGTCGTGCTGGTGATCCCGCTGTTCGTGATCATGCGCAAGGCCGACCTGCTCGGCACCTACTGGGGCCTGGTCATCGCCTATCTGGCGTTCACCGTGCCGCTGGCGATCTGGGTGATGCGGGGGTTCCTCATAACCATCCCGTCCGAGCTCGAGCACGCCGCGCGCATCGACGGCGCGACCCGGCTGGGCGCGATGTGGCGGGTGATCCTGCCGCTGGCCGCGCCCGGGCTGGCCACCACCGCCGTGCTCTGCTTCCTCGAGGGCTGGAAGGAGTTCATGCTCGCCCTCACCTTCATCAATGACGAGAACCGCAAGACGCTGCCGCTCGTGCTCCAGAGCTTCGTCGGCCGCGGCGACACCGACTGGGGGGCGATCATGGCGACCAGCGTCATCTACACACTGCCGGTGGCACTGGTGTTCCTGGTGCTGCGCAAGCACCTGATGACCGTCCGGACCGCGGGAGCGCTGAAGGGATGAGCATCGGCACCGCCTACTTCGGCAACCGCATCCCGCGCCACGTCGCCGCCGACATGGAGGGGCTGGCCGCGCGCGGGTTCACCGGCGTGCTGCACACCTACTCCGAGAACGACCTCGCGTACTTCGGCGGGACGATGAACGAGCTCGTCCGGCTCTCCCACGACGCCGGCCTCGAGGTCATGGTCGGCCCGTGGGGCGTCTGCCAGATGTTCGGCGGCGAGGCGTTCGGCCGCTTCATCCCGGCCCACCCGGAGCTCGGGCAGATCCTGGAGGACGGGACCTGGACGGCCGCCGGCTGCCCCAACCAGCCGCGCGTGCGCGAGTTCGTGCACCGCTGGATCGACGCCGCGGTGCAGACCGGCGCCGAGCGCATCTTCTGCGACGAGCCGCACTGGGTCCACCCCGAGCACTTCGACCTCGACCCGTCGCACTGGGGCTGCCGCTGCGCCGCGTGTACCGAGCGCTTCGGGCGCGAGCTGCCCGCCGAGCTCACGCCGGAGGTCCAAGCCTTCCGCGAGGCGTCGATGATCGACTTCATCGGCGACTTCGTGGCCGAGGTGGCGCGCCAGGGCGCCAAGCCGGCGATCTGCCCGCTGCCGCTGTCCACCGGCGCGCACGGCATCACCGACTGGTCGCGGCTGGCCGCGCTGCCGGGGCTGGACACGCTCGGCACCGACCCGTACTGGGAGGCGTTCGGCCGGGAGCCGGCGCCGTTCGTGCGCGAGTACGCCGACCGCGTGGCGGGGCTGGCACGCGAGCACGACCTGACGCCGCAGATCTGGATCCAGGCCTTCCGGGTGCAGGCGGCCGACATCGCCCCCGCCGTGCGGGCCGCCCGCGATGCCGGCGTCGAGGACCTCTGGGTGTGGGCGTACGAGGCCTGCGCGCACATGACCTCCCTGCGGCCGCAGGACCCGGAGGCCGTGTGGGAGGCCGTGTGCGACGAGCTGGTGGGGGTCCGCCGGTGAAGCTGGGCGTCGAGGCCGCGCTGGTCGACGGGCGCTGGCTGCCCGGCGACGTGGAGGTCGACGGCGGCGCGATCGCCGCGCTGGGCCTCGCGCCCCGGGGCTCCGGCCTGGCCGTGCCCGGGTTCGTCGACCTCCAGGTCAACGGCTTCGGCGGCGTCGACCTGATGGGCGCGGACCGCGACGGCTACCGGCGCGCCGGCGAGGCGATGCTCGAGCACGGCACGACCGCCTACCAGCCGACGTTCGTCACCTCGCCCGCGCCCGACCTGCTGGCGGCGCTGCGGGCGCTGCCGGAGGAGGACGCAACGGGGCCGCGCATTCTCGGCGCCCACCTCGAGGGCCCGTTCCTGAACCCGCGCCGGCTCGGCGCCCACGACGCCGAGGGCTGCCGCGCGCCCGACCTGGAGCTGCTCGAGCGCCTGCTGGACGCCGGCGAGGTGCGCCAGGTCACGCTCGCGCCGGAGCTGCCGGGGGCGTTCGAGCTCATCGACGCGCTCGTCGCCCGCGGCGTCACCGTCTCCGCCGGCCACACCGAGGCCACCGCCGCCGAGGCGCACCTGGCGTTCGACCGCGGCGTCTCCACCGTCACCCACCTGCACAACGCGATGCGCCCCAGCACGCCGCGCGACCCGAGCATCGCCATGGCCGCGCTCACCCGCGAGGACGTCGTCGTGCAGCTGATCGTGGACGGCCACCACCTGGCCGCCGACACGGTGCGCGTCGCCTGGCAGGCGGCCGCCGGGCGCTTCGCGCTGGTCACCGACGCGGTCGCCGCCGCGGGGATGGGCGACGGCGAGTTCCGGCTGGCAACGCGCGCGATCCGGTCTGAGGACGGCGTCGTGCGCGGGCCGGAGGGCCAGCTCGCCGGCAGCGCGCTGACGATGATCGAGGCGGTGCGCAACCTGCACGCGCTCGGCGTCGCGCTCGAGGACGCCGTCGGCGCCGCCACCACCGTCCCCGCCCGCGTGGCCCGGCGCCCCGACCTCGGCCGCCTCGCGGTGGGCGGCCCGGCCGACGTCGTCGTCCTGGACGACCGGCTGGAGATCCAACGAGTGCTCGTCGCCGGCGGCGGCGTCATGACACGATGACGACGGAGGAGTAGATGCCCGCGATCCAGCTCGAAGGCCTGACGAAGGCGTACAAGCACGGCCCGCTGGCGGTCGACCACGTCAGCCTCGACATCGCGGACGGCGAGTTCATGGTGCTGGTCGGCCCGTCGGGCTGCGGCAAGTCGACGCTGATGAAGATGGTGGCGGGGATCGAGGAGGTCACCGCGGGGACCATCCACATCGGCGACCGCGACGTCACCCACCTGGACCCGCGCAAGCGCGACACCGCGATGGTCTTCCAGAGCTACGCGCTCTACCCGCACCTGAGCGTGCGCGGGAACCTCGGCTTCGGGCTGAAGCTGCGCGGCGTCGCCAAGGCGCAGATCGCCGCCCGGGTGGACGAGGTGGCGCGCATCCTCGGCCTCGAGGACCTGCTGGAGCGCAAGCCCGCCGAGCTCTCCGGCGGCCAGCGCCAGCGCGTGGCCATGGGCCGGGCGATCGCCCGCGAGCCCGCCGCGTTCCTGATGGACGAGCCGCTGTCGAACCTGGACGCGAAGCTGCGCGTCTCCATGCGCGCGCAGCTCACGCGCCTGCACGAGCGCCTCGGGGTCACGACGATCTACGTCACCCACGACCAGGTCGAGGCGATGACGCTCGGCCAGCGCGTGGCCGTGCTGCGCGGCGGCCTGCTGCAGCAGTGCGACACGCCCGAGACGCTGTTCGCCCGCCCGGCCAACCTGTTCGTGGCCGCGTTCATCGGCTCGCCGGCCATGAACCTCGTCGAGGCGACGGTGGCCGATGGCGAGGTGCACTTCGCCGGCGTGCGCCTGCCGCTGCCCGAGGCCTCGCCGCTGCGCGCCGCCGGGCGCATCGTGCTCGGCATCCGCCCGCACGACCTGGCGGTCGCCGGGCCGTCGACGCCCGATGCGCAGCCGCGCCTGCACGCGCGCGTGGACGTGGTCGAGCGCCTGGGCACGGAGACCCACCTCGTGTTCAGCGTCGACGCCCCGCGCGTGGACGCCGACGCGCTGCGCGACGCGATGGACGCGAGCGCCTCCTCCGACACGGTCCTGCTGGCCGACGACGACCGCGCGCAGTTCACGGCGGTCATCGACGCCCACCAGCCGGTCGCGGCGGGGGAGACGATCGAGCTCGTCGTGGACCCGGAGCGGCTGCACGCGTTCGACCCGGCCACCGGTGCCGCGGTCGACCGCGACGAGCGGCGCGCGGCCGCGCCCGCCGCCGCCTGACCGCGTGGTCAGCACGCCGCCCTTGCAATCCCCGCCGGCATCGAAGAGGGTCGGCCGGTTCATTACTGCAATGAACCAAGATTGTGAGGAACTGTCGCGTGGATTTCCGGATGAACAGGCTATGGATGGCTGCGATCGCCCTGGGGGGGTGCCTGGCGGGGCTCGCGCCCGCGGCCGCCTCGGCGCGGCCGATCGACCCACCCGTGGCCCGGGCCGCGCGGCTGCCCGCGTGCACGATCGTCGGCACGCAGGGCGCTGACGTCCTCACCGGCACGCCCGGTCCTGACGTGATCTGCGCCCGCGGCGGCGATGACGTCATCTTCGGGGGGCCCGGCGACGACGTCATCTTCGGCGGGCCGGGCAACGACCGGCTCGCGGGCGGCGCCGGGGACGACCGCCTGTACGGATGGCGCGGCGCGGACCGGCTGTCCGGAGGTTCCGGCGATGACTTCCTGCAGGGCGGACCCGACGCGGACAGGCTGGCCGGAGGTCCGGGCACTGACACCGCGGACTACTCGACGCGCCACGGTTCGCTGCACGTGACCCTCGGCCGCGGGGCCGACGACGGCCTGCGCGGCGAGGGCGACGACGTGCGCGGCGACGTGGAGATCGTGCGCGCCGGCTCCGGCGACGACGTGCTGGTCGGCACCGGCCGCGCGAACGGGCTCTACGGCGGCGCCGGCCGCGACCTGCTCCGGGGCCGCGGCGGGCGCGACACGCTCGCCGGCGGGCGCGGGGTCGACACGATCGTCTGCGGCCGCCGCGGCAGCGCCCGCGTGCTGGCCGGGGCCAGGGACCACCTGCACGGCTGCCGCCGGCCCACGCCGCAGCCAGGTCACCCCGGCGCCGTCATCCGCCTGTCGAACGCGAGCGTGGCGGAGAACCAGCCCGCCGGCACCCTGGTGGGCACGCTGAGCGCGCGCGGGTACCACCGGCCCCGCTTCGCGCTGGCCGGCGGCCCGGACGACGCCTCGTTCGCCATCTCCGGCAACCGGCTCGTGACCGGCGCGGTGTTCGACTTCGAGACCCGGAGCGACTACACGGTCGGCATCCGCGTCACGGCGCGCCACCGCCGGCCGTCCGCGCGGGCGTTCACCATCACGATCACCGACGTCAACGAGCCGCCCGCCGTCAACAGCGCTCCGGTGGCCGCCGGCGGCGCCGTCACCCTCGACGAGGACCACCCGACCGCGGTCGACCTCGGCGCGCTCGCGTCCGACGCCGAGACCGGCGACGCGAACCTGACCTACACGATCGTCGGCGCTCCCGCGCACGGCACGCTGACCGGCGCCGGCCCGGCGCCCACCTACACGCCGGCCGCGAACTACCACGGCCCCGACGCCTTCACGTACAACGTGACCGACCGCGGCGCCCCCGACGGCTGCACCGGCGCCCCGCCGGCCTGCGCCGCGCCGCTGTCCTCGGCCACGCAGACCGTGTCGCTCACCGTCAACCCGGTCAACGACGCCCCCGTGGCCGCCAGCTCGAGCCTCAGCGTCGACGAGGACGGCACGCTGCCGGTGAGCCTCAGCGCGACCGACGTCGAGACGAGCCCCGCGAACCTCACGTACGCGATCGTCAGCGGGCCGGCGCACGGCACCCTGACCGGCGCGGGCGCGGCCCGCACGTACACGCCGGATCCCGACTACAACGGCCCGGACACGATCACCTACCGGGTGACCGACCGCGGCGACCCGGACAACTGCGGCGCCCCCGGCCCGGGCTGCACGGCGCCGGTGTCGAGCACCGGCACGATCACGCTCGCGGTCAACCCCGTCGATGACGCGCCGGTGCTGACGCTGCCGGCCGGTCCCGTCGCGGCGACCCTGGGCGCCGGCACCGCGCTCAGCGGGCTGTCGGTGAACGACGTCGACGCCGACCCCGGCGACATCCAGCTGACCCTGTCCGTGCTGCACGGCACGCTGACCGTCGACACCGGTGTGCTGGGCGGCGTGTCGCCGCTCCAGGTGGCCGGCGACGGCACCGGCCAGGTCACCATCACCGCGCCGCAGCTGTCGATCCGCACGACGCTGAACTCGGCCGACGGGGTCTCCTACCACGCCGCCGCGGCCGGTCCGGACACCCTCTCCGCGACCGCCGACGACCTCGGCCACACCGGCTCCGGCGGGCCGCTGTCCGACGCGGGGACGGTCGCCATCGTGGTCGACAGCCCGCCCGTGGCGGCCGATCAGAACGTGACCACCGATGAGGACACGGCCAAGGCCATCACGCTCGCGGCGACCGACGCCGACGGCGACCCGCTGACCTTCGCCATCGTCTCCGGCCCGGCGCACGGCACCCTCACCGGCGCGGGCTCCGCCCGGACGTACACGCCCGACCCCGACTACAACGGCGCGGACAGCTTCACCTTCAAGGCCAACGACGGCCACGTCGACTCGGCGCCGGCGACCGTGAGCCTCACCGTGAACCCGGTCAACGACGCGCCGGTGCTCGCCGGCACCGAGGCCGCCGCGCTCGCCTACACCGAGAACGACCCGGCGACCGCGATCACCGCGACCACCACGGTCAGCGACGTCGACTCGGCGAACTTCGACACCGGCACGCTGACCGCCGACTTCAGCGCCGGCGGCACGAGCGACGACCGGCTGGAGATCGCCACCGCCGGCCCGATCGCCACGGCCGGGGCGAACGTGACCTTCAACGGCACGACGATCGGCACGTTCGCCGGCGGCACCGGCACGACCCCGCTCGTGGTCACGCTGAACGCCAACGCGGACGCCGCGGCCACCCAGGCGCTCGTGCGCGCGATCGCCTATCGCAACGTCTCCGACAGCCCGGCGACCGCGGCGCGCACCGTGCGCCTCGTGCTCACCGACGGCGACGGCGGCACCAGCGCCCCCGCGACCCGCGACGTGAACGTGACCGCGGTCGACGACGCGCCGGCGCTCGCCGCGATCGAGACGGCCCCGCTGCCCTACACCGAGAGCGTCGACGCCGCGCCGGCCCAGACCGCCGTCACCGGCGCGCTGACCGTCGGCGACGTCGACGACGCGAACCTGGCGGGGGCGGTCGTCCAGATCACCGGCGCCTGCAAGCCGGCGGAGGACGTGCTCGTCTTCTCCGGCCAGAACGGCATCACCGGCACGTACACGGCGGCCACCTGCCGCCTCGTCCTCGCCGGCAGCGCGAGCCCGGCCAACTACGAGACGGCGCTGCGCTCCGTGCGCTACGAGGACAGCTCGGACACGCCGGACACGAGCACGCGGACGGTCGCGTTCACGGTCAACGACGGCACGCTGGACAGCAACAGCCAGACGCGCGACGTCACCGTGGCCGCGGCCAACGACTCGCCGATGGCGGGCGCCGACACGTTCAGTGGAACCAACAGCGCGCTGGCGGGGGTGACCCTCGCGGTCGGGACGTCGCCGGCCGAGCCGAACGTCGCGGTGGCCGGCAGCCTGCTGGACAACGACTCCGACCCCGACACCCCGAAGGCGGACCTGACCGCGTCGGCGCCCGCGACGAGCGCCCACGGCGGGACGGTCACGGTCAACGCCGACGGCACGTTCAGCTACACGCCGGCGCCGGGCTTCACCGGCACCGACACCTTCACCTACACCGTGCACGACCACGGCACGCCCGACCGGACCGCGACGGCGACCGTGACGATCAACGTGGCCGGGCCGCGCGTCTGGTTCGTCGACCCGAGCGCCGCCGCGGGCGGCGACGGCACGTCGCGCGCGCCGCTGAACTCGCTCGCGCCGCTGAGCACCGGCGGCGCGTCCGACACGCTCGACGGCACCGGCGACGTGATCTTCGTCCACCAGGGCAACGCCGCCGCGTCCGGCTTCGTGCTGGAGGCCGGCCAGCGCCTGGTCGGCCAGCCGCAGGGGCTCAGCGTGACCGACAGCCTGGCGCGCAACCTGACCCTGGTGCCGGCCGGCGGTGCGAACCCGCAGATCCTCGGCGGGCTGACGCTGGCCGACGGGAACACGGTCCAGCGCGTCGACGTGATCGGCTCGTCCGTGACCGGCACCGGCGTGAACACCCTGACCTACGGCGCCAACACGCTGATCACCGGCGGCGGGCTCGCGCTCACCGGCGGCAACGGCGCCGTCAGCGTGGGCGCCCACATCGCCACCACGGCCGGCCACTCCGTGAGCATCGCCAACCGCACCGGCGGCACGACCACGCTCTCGGGCCAGGTCGACGACACCGGCACCGGCATCAGCCTCACTTCGAACACCGGCGCCGCCGTCGCGTTCACCGGCACGATCACGGCCCGCACGTTCAGCGCGTCGGGCGGCGGCACCGTCACGGCCACCGGCACGGGCAGCAAGCTCGCCGCGACCGCGACTGCGCTGACGGTGAGCAACACGGGCATCGGCGCCGCCGGGCTGACCTTCCAGAGCATCACGTCCAACGGCGCGGCGAGCGGGATCGTGCTCGACAACACCGGCACGGCCGGCGGCCTGACGGTCACCGGCGCCGGCTCGGTGGCCCAGGGCGGAGACTCCTCCGGCGGCGTGATCCAGAACACGACCGGGATGGGCGTCTCGCTCGCCAACACGAGCGCCGTGTCGCTGAACAACATGCGGATCACCAACACGGCCGGCGGCCCCGGCGTCTCGGGCACCGGCGTGAAGGGCTTCAGCTTCACGAACGGCACCGTGACCAACTCGGGCTTCGATGCGACGAACACGACCGTGTGCGCGACGGCTCCCGCCACCGCACATTGCCCGTTCGACTCCAACATCGCGCTCAACAGCAACGGTGCGACGGTCGACAACGTCGACGGCGCGGTGACGATCACCAACGACGTGCTGTCCAACGCCTACCAGTTCGGCGTCGACATCCTCAACAACAGCGGCACGATCTCGAACCTGGACATCTCGGACAACGCCATCACGAGCCCGACGGCCCCGGCCGACAGCGCGGGCTCCGGCCTGCGCGTCCAGGCGCTCGGCTCCGCTGGCGGCGCCGCGTCGATCGCCAAGGGCACGCTGAACGGCAACACCATCCAGAACTTCCCCAACGGCGGCGGCATCGTCGTCCAGGGCGGCAACACCAGCTCCGCGGGCGCGCCCGGCGGGTCGTTCGGGACCGGGGCGGGCGCCAACGCCGTCCAGATCGACGGCAACCTGATCCGCGGGCAGAGCGCCGCCGTCCCGCTGGCCACCAACTGCATCCTGGTGACGATGCCGGGCCACGGCACCGGCTTCATCGACGTCTCCGGCAACGGCACGGCGGCGAACCCGCTGGCGTTCAACCGGGGCAACTGCGTCTCGCTCAATGTGACCGGCGCCTACCACATGACCGCGAGCGTCACCAACAACGTGGTCAAGCCGCAGAGCCAGAACAGCGGCGCGTTCGGGATCGCCGGCGGCACGGACAAGCAGGTGCTGGCCGACACGAGCACGGCCGACTCCGCCGTGCTGAACCTGACCGCGACCGGCAACACCGTCACGAGCACCACCGGCGTCGGCATCTACTTCCTGGCCAACAGCCAGGGCACGCTGAACGCGCGGATCCAGAACAACACCGCTGGCCCGCCGACGGACGCCGGCGTGGCCCGGCCGGGCATCCGCGTCGACTCCGGCACGTCGTCCGGCACCGCGGTGAACACGACGGTCTGCCTGCAGGTCGCCAACAACACCGCCACGGGCTCCAGCAATGGCGCCTTCCAGTTCGACGGCGTCGCGCTGCGCAAAGAAGGCAACGTGCCGACGACGAACGCGTTCGGGCTCGTCGGGCTGGCGGCGCCGGCCACGGATGCCCAGATGCAGAGCTACGTGCGGGCCCAGAACCCGGCGGAGGTCCAGGGCGACGCCGCCGGCGGCGCGCTGATCAATTCGCACGCCGGCAGCCCGTGGACGAGTTGCACGCTCCCGTTCTAAGCGACACAGGAGGTCCAGTTGTCTGAGCCGTTCCTGTCGGAAATCAGGCTGATGAGCTTCTCCTATCCGCCGAGGGGCTGGGCGTTCTGCAACGGGCAGCTGCTGCCCATCAACCAGAACCAGGCGCTGTTCTCGCTGCTGGGCACGACGTACGGCGGCGACGGCCGCATCACGTTCGCGCTGCCGGACCTGCGCGGCCGGACGCCCATCCACATGGGCGGCGGCTTCACGCTGGGGGAGCGCGCCGGCGAGGCGAGCCACACGCTGACGATCAGCGAGTTGCCCGAGCACGTCCATCCGGTGAACGCCACGACGGCGGCCGCCACGACCGGCACGCCGGGCAACAGCGTCATGCTCGCCACCTCCAACGGCGCCAACGGCTACCAGTCCCCGCAGAACCTCGTGGCGATGGATCCGTCGGCCAGCTCGGTGGTCGGCGGCAGCCAGCCGCACGAGAACCAGCAGCCGCAGCTCGTGCTCGCGTACTGCATCGCCCTGGTGGGCATCTTCCCGTCGAGGAACTGAGGAGACCGGCATGGGACAGCCATACATCGGCGAGATCCGCATGTTCGGCGGCAACTTCGCCCCGGCCGGCTGGGCGTTCTGCGACGGCCAGTTGCTGCCGATCGCGGAGAACGACGCGCTGTTCGCGCTGATCGGCACCACCTACGGCGGCGACGGCCAGACCACGTTCGCGCTGCCGGACCTGCGCGGACGGGTTCCCGTGCACGAGGGCCCCGGCTATCTGCAGGGCCAGCTGTCGGGAGTCGAGTCGGTCACGCTCAGCGTGGGGCAGGTCCCCGCGCACAGCCACCCGCTGCTGGGTTCCTCGGACAACGCCACCACCACCGGCCCGACCGGGAACGTCCCGGGGACGAGCGCGGAGGTCACGGTGTTCCCCTACGGGACGGACAACCCGCCGACCACGCTCGCCACGCAGTCGGTGTCGCCGGCCGGCGGGAGCCAGCCGCACGACAACTTCCAGCCGTACCTGTGCGTCAACTTCATCATCTCGCTCTTCGGGATCTTCCCGCCCCAGAACTAGGAGGCCAGCGTTGTCCGACCAGTTCCTCGCGGAGATCCGGGTCTTCCCGTTCAACTTCGCTCCCCTCGGCTGGGCCCTGTGCGACGGGCAGCTGCTCCCGATCTCGCAGAACACCGCGCTGTTCTCCCTGCTCGGCACGACCTACGGCGGCGACGGGAAGTCCACCTTCGCGCTGCCGAACATCCAGGGCCGGGCGGTCATGCACCCGGGTCAGGGCCCGGGCCTGAGCCTGCACGACCTGGGCGAGGAGGGCGGCGAGGCCAGCGTCAGCCTGCTGCAGTCGGAGATCCCCGTGCACAGCCACTCGATCTCGGCGTCCCAGAGCGACGGCGGCGACCGCAGCCCGGCCAACGAGCGGTTCGCCGTGGGCACGGGCGGCATCCAGATGTACGCGGCGCCGGGCGCGGTGACCCAGCTCGCCCAGCAGACCTGGACGCCGGCCGGCGGGAACGCCGCGCACAACAACATGGCGCCCTACCTGACGCTGAGCTTCTGCATCGCGCTGCAGGGGATCTTCCCCCCGCGGGGATGACGCCGGGGGTCGCGCTGCGGCCGGCCGGCGCGTCCGACCGGCCGCTGCTGCTGCGGGTGTTCGCCGGCACCCGCGCGCGGGAGCTGGCGCTGCTGCCGGGTGACGCCGCGGCGAGGGACGCGTTCCTGCGCCTGCAATTCGACGCGCAGGAGCGCTCCTACCGCGCCCAGTCCCCGGACGCCGCCGTCGACGTCGTGCTGGTGGACGGCGAGCCCGCCGGCCGGCTGATCGTCGCCCGCGGCGAGCGGGAGATCCGCATCCTCGACATCGCGCTGCTGCCGGAGCACCGCGGCGCCGGCGTGGGGACCGTGCTCCTGCAGCGGCTCCTGGCCGAGGCCGACGCGCGCGGCGCGGCGACGACGATCCACGTCGCGCTGAGCAACCGCGCGCGGGCGCTCTACGAGCGGCTGGGCTTCGTCGAGGTCAGCCGCGACGGCGTCTACGCGGCCATGCGGCGTCCACGAGCGGCGGCTTAAACCCTCGGGATTCGCCCGGTGCATGCCGGGGTGCGTCGGCCGTAGCGTCGGCCGATGAGCACCGCGGAGATCGAGAAGACGGCCTACGCGCTGGCGCGCACGCCGGAGGAGTACCAGCGGCTGCGCTCGCAGGCGCGCGTGTGGGAGGAGGCGACCGCGCGGATGCTGGACCGCGTCGGCCTCGCGCCCGGTATGCGCTGCCTGGACGCGGGCTGCGGCCCGGGGGAGACGATGCGGCTGATGGCCGAGCGCGTCGGGCCGTCCGGGCGCGTGGTGGGCGTCGACGCCGACGCCGGGCTCGGCGCCCAGGCGCTGGCCATGCTGCACGAGGCCGGCCACGGCCAGTGCGAGTTCGCGGCCGTCGACCTGACCGCCGGCCTGCCGCTGCCCGGCGCGCCGTTCGACCTCGTCTACGCGCGGCTGCTGCTCTACCACCTGCCGCAGCGCGTGGACGTGCTCGCCCGGCTGTGGGAGGCCGTCGCCCCCGGCGGCCACCTGCTGGTGCAGGACTACTACGTCGACAGCATGACCGTGCTGCCGGCGCTGGACAGCGTCGACGAGTTCCGCCGCGTCGCCCTGGAGGCGTTCACCGCCGCCGGCGCGGACGTGTACGTCGGCGCGCGGCTGCCGGCGCTGTTCGCCGAGGCGGGGATCGGCGCGCCGGACGGCACCGACGTCGCCGGCCGGCTGGAGCCGTTCGCCGACGCGCTGTGGCTGTTCACCGGCGTCTACGGCGGGCTGCTGAAGACCGCGCTCGCGCACGGGGTGACCAGCGAGCGCGACGCCGCCGCCTGGCGCGCGCAGATCGCCGAGGACGCCTACCGGCACCCGGAACGGCCCGCGCTCTGGCCGCTGCTCGCCGGCGCCTACAAGCAGCGCCGATGAGGCTGCGCCGCCGCAAGCCCGACGACTTGGTCGAGCGCATCCGCGTCGGAACGATCGGCCGCGGCGCCGTGCTGGACGGGCCGTTCGGCCCGCGCCGGACGGTCTACGCCGACGTGACCGCATCCGGGCAGGCGCTGGACTTCGTCGAGGACCTGATCCGCGAGCAGGTGCTGCCGACCTACGGCAACACGCACACGGAGGCGTCCGCCACCGGCCGGCGCACGACCGAGCTGCGCGAGCAGGCGCGGCGGATCATCCACCGGGCCGTCGGCGGCGGCCCCGACGACGCCGTGGTGTTCTGCGGCGCGGGCTCCACCGGGGCCATCGACAAGCTCGTGCGGGCGCTGGCGCTGCCGCCGGGCAGCGTCGTGTTCGTCGGCCCCTACGAGCACCACTCCAACGAGCTGCTGTGGCGCGAGTCGGCCGCCGACGTCGTGCCGATCCGCGAGGACGCGGGCGGCCGGGTCGACCTCGACCACCTCGAGCACGAGCTGCGCCGCCACGCGGGCCGGCCGCGCCGGGTCGGCACGTTCTCCGCCGCCTCCAACGTCACCGGGATCCTCACCGACGTCGACGCCGTCGCGCGCACGCTGCGCCGCCACGGCGCGCTCGCCTGCTTCGACTACGCGGCGGCCGGGCCGTATGAGCCGATCGACATGGCCGGCAAGGATGCGGTTTTCGTCTCGCCGCACAAGTTCCCCGGCGGCCCGGGCACGCCCGGCGTGCTGATCGCCAAGCGCGCGCTGCTGCGCCGCGCCGTGCCGACCGTGCCGGGCGGCGGGACGATCCTGTTCGTCTCGCCCGACGGCCAGTCGTATCACCCGGACGCCGAGGTCCGCGAGGAGGGCGGCACGCCGGCGATCGTCGAGTCGATCCGCGCCGGGCTGGCCTTCGCGCTCAAGGAGGCCGTCGGCGCCGAGGAGATCCGCCGCCGCGAGCGGGCGATCGCCCGCCGCGCGCTGAGCGCGCTCGCGGGGCACCCCAACGTCGAGATCCTGGGGAGCACCGAGGCCGAGCGCCTGGCGATCGTCTCGCTCGGCCTGCGCCACCCGCCCGGGATGCTGCACGCCGGCTTCGTCACCGCCGTGCTCAGCGACCTGTTCGGCATCCAGGCCCGCAGCGGCTGCTTCTGCGCCGGGCCCTACGTCCACCGCACCCACCCGATCGACGACGAGTGGTCGGCGCGCATGCACGCCTGCGCGGCGCGCGGCGAGCTCGGCGCCAAGCTCGCGTTCACGCGGCTGAGCTTCGCCTACCACGTCAGCGACGCGGAGCTCGCGTACGTGCTGGACGCGGTCCGGCTGCTGGCCGACGAGGGCCACAGGCTGCTGGCGCTCTATCGCTTCGACCCCGCCTCGGGGCAGTGGGAGCACCGGGCGCGCCAGGC
>JAICUS010000319.1 GCA_025935735.1 Solirubrobacteraceae bacterium
AGCCCGACCAGCACGACGTTGTTGAGCACGAACACCGCCTCGCGCGACACCAGCGACTCCAGCCGCGCCGGCGTGCGCAGCAGTTCGGCGCGGGCCAGCAGCATCCCGGCGCAGACGAACAGCAGCACGGCGATGAAGACCAGGAACGGCACGCCGAGCGTCGACGCGCCGAACGCGTGGATCGACTCCAGCACGCCGGAACGGACCAGGAACGTGCCGAGGATCGCCAGCAGGCCCGTGCCCATGGCCAGGCAGAGGTTCCACGCGCGCAGCGTGCCGCGCTTCTGGAGGATCACCAGCGAGTGCAGCGCCGCCGTGCCGGTCAGCCAGGGCATCAGCGCGGCGTTCTCCACCGGGTCCCAGGCCCAGTAGCCGCCCCAGCCGAGCTCGGCCCACGACCAATGCGCGCCGAGCAGGATGCCGAACGTCAGCGCCACCCAGCCGCCCAGCGCGAACCGGCGCGCCTGGCGCACCCACAGCCCGTCGACGCGCCGGGTGATCAGCGCCGACAGCGCGAAGGCGAGCGGGACGACCGCCAGCGTGTAGCCCGAGTAGAGCATCGGCGGGTGGATGGCCATCGCCCGGTTGCGCAGCAGCGGCTCCAGCCCCGCGCCCTCGGCCGCCGCCGGCGCGAGCGCGCGCAGCGGGTCGGCGAAGACGAGCATCAGACCGAGGAAGAACGCGGCCACGGCCAACAGCACGGCGGTGGCCCACGGCGCCAGCAGCGGCGCGCGCCGGGCCGCCGACCACACCGCCAGGCTCGACCAGCCGCTGAGCAGCCACACCCACAGCAGCAGCGAGCCCTCCTGCGAGGACCACATGGCGGTCAGCCGGTAGAACAGCGGCGTCGTCGTGCTGGAGTGCTCGGCCACGACGCGGAAGGAGAAGTCCGAGCGCGCGAACGCCGCCTCGACGACCGCCATCACCACGCACAGCACGGCGAACAGCGCGAACAGCGCGCGCCGCCCCGCGGCCTGCCGCCCAGGATGGCGCGTCGCCGCGCCCATGCCGCTCATCAGCAGGCCGAACCCCGCCAGCCCGGCGGCGAGGAACATGCACGCGCGCGCGAAGACGAGCATCAGGTCGACGTCGAGAACTTCGAGGGGCACTTGGTGATCAGCGAGTCGCGGTCGCCGATCCAGGCGCCGCGGCCGCGGCGCACGGTGACCACGACCTCGCGGCCCGCCCGGACCGGGTCCGGCACCGCGCCGCGGTAGCGCACGAGCACCGAGCCGCTGCCCGCCCGGTCGCGCACGCGGAAGCTCAGCGTGTCGCCCACGCGCCGGTAGCCGGCGACCACCGTGCCGGTCAGCTCGAAGGAGCCGCGGCCGTGCGCGGCCGCGAGCGCGCTGGGCGTCACCGCCTCACTCGATGCGGTGAAGCTCGTCCAGGCGAGCACCCCGGCCAGCAGCACCGCCGCGCTGAGCGCGGCCACCAGGCGGATCCTTCGCCGGCGCATCTCCTGCCTCCTCCGCTTGACTCCGTTGGAGATAACCACATAGAATTGTAGATAACTCGTCCAGATCGGTCAAATCGGGAGGGCAACATGGGAGAGAAGCTGCGACGCCGGGCACGAGCCGTGCTCTACGCGGTCGCCCTCCTGTCCGTCGGCGGGCTCGTGTTCAACCTCGCGGCCCAGTCGCGCACCCAGAGGCACAAGGCGCCCAAGCCGACCCACGCGCAGAAGCTGCTGCGCCAGGGACGCGACATCTTCCGCAACGACACGTTCGGCGACGAGCAGTTCTGGACCGGCACGCTGCAGCTCGAGAAGGCGATCGAGGGCGCCAAGCTCGGCGGCGTCGGCGGCGGCGTGAGCCCGAAGACCGCGCTGGCCGTCGGCCTGAAGGTCGATGCCAACAAGATCCCGCGCGCGGTCGCCAAGGCGATCAAGGCCGGCAAGGTCAATCTCGACGACCCGGCGACGACGCTCGCGCTGCTCAAGCTCGACGCGGTCGTCGGCCTCAAGGGCCACTTCGCCGCCAACGGCAAGTCGCTGAAGTCGGTCGGCATCACGTGCGCGATCTGCCACTCGACCGTCAACAACTCCTTCGCGCCGGGCATCGGGCAGCGGCTCGACGGCCGGCCCAACCGCGACCTCAACGTCGGCGCGATCGTCTCCCTGGCGCCGAACCTCAAGCCGGTGGCCGACCTGCTCGGCGCCGACGTCGACACGGTCAAGAAGGTCCTGGCCGCCTGGGGCCCGGGCAAGTTCGACGCCGAGCTGTTCCTGGACGGCAAGGGCTTCCGGCCGGACGGCAAGAGCGCGGCGACGCTGATCCCGCCGGCGTTCGGGCTCGCCGGCATCGACCGCCACACCTACACCGGCTGGGGCTCGATCCCGTACTGGAACGCGTTCGTGGCCAACCTGGAGATGCACGGCCAGGGCAACTTCACCGACTCGCGGCTGGACGACGCTGCGAAGTTCCCGGTGGCCGCGCGCAACCACTTCGGCCACGTGCGCTCGCCGCACGACCGGATCACCTCCAAGCTGGGACCACTGCAGTTCTACGAGCTCTCGCTGAAGGCGCCCAAGCCGCCCAAGGGCAGCTTCAACCACGCGGCCGCGCGGCGCGGCAAGGCGATCTTCGACGGCAAGGGCACCTGCTCGACCTGCCACGTGCCGCCGACGTTCACCGACTCGGGCTTCAACATGCACGCGCCGGCGGAGACGTGCACCGACGACTTCCAGGCCAGCCGCTCGCCGGACGGGAAGTACCGCACGACGCCGCTGCGCGGCCTGTGGTCGCACACCAAGGGCGGCTTCTACCACGACGGCCGCTACGCCACGCTCGGCCAGGTGGTCGACCACTACGACAGCTGCTTCAGCCTGAACCTGTCGGCCGGGGAGAAGTCCGACCTGGTGCAGTACCTGAAGTCGCTGTAGTCATGATGCCCGCATGGGCCCGCCGATCCCCCTCGTGCTCGCGGATGCGCGGGCCGTGGGGGCGGTCGCGGCCGAGCTGATCGCCAACCGGCTGCTCGCCCGGCCGCGCGCGCGGCTGCTGCTGCCCGCGCGCGCGCCGGCGCTGTACGCGGCGCTGGCCGGGTTGCGGGCCCCTGAGGCGACCGTGCTGCAGACCGACGAGCTGGCCGGCTCGCGCGGCCGGGCGGCCGCGTTGCGCGAGGCGGCCAGTGCGTTCGGGCAGGTGGTGACGCTCGACGGCACCGCGCCGGATCTCGCGGCGGAGGCGGCGCGCCACGCGGCGGCGGTCGAGGCGGCGCCCGTCGACCTGGCGGTGCTCGTCCTGGGCAGCGACGGCCACGTGGCGCTGGACGAGCCGCCGGCGCGGCGCGCCTCCGGCGTGCGGGTGGTCGAGCAGGGCCTGACGGTCGGGCTGGGCACGCTGTACCTCGCGCGCGAGCTGCTGCTGCTGGCCGAGGGCGAGGCGGTGGCGGACGCGCTGCGGGCCACGCTCGAGGAGCCGGTCGGGCCGGCGTCTCCCGCCTCGCTGCTGCGCGACCACCCGCGGCTGACCGTCGCCTGCGACCGCGCCGCCGCGGCTCGTCTCACGCCCCGCTCGCAGTACGGCAGCGACCGCGCGCTCGTCGTCCTCGGCCACCGCGAGCCCGGGATCAGCGTCGAGCACCGCATCTCGCACGAGTCGCGCGCCCGGCTGCGCCACGCGCGCGAGCTGGCCGAGCGCACGCCCGTCCGCGCGGTCGTGCTGACCGGCTACACGTCGACCGGCGGCCTGTCGGAGGCCGAGCAGATGAAGACCGCCTGGGACGACCACGACGCGCCCGCGCTGCTCGAGGTGGCCGGCCGCGACACCGCCGAGAACGCCACCCGGTCGCTGCCGATCCTGCTCGCGCTGGGCGACGTGCGCCACGTCATCGTCGTCTCGTCGGCCTGGCACCTGCGGGTGCCGTTCTTCTTCCGGCCCTACCGCCGCTTCGGCCTGCGCGTCTCCTACCGGGCGAGCTTCGCGCACGGGAACTGGCCGCGGATGCTCGCGCAGGAGCTGCGGGCCTTCCCGCGCGCGCCGGCCCGGCGGCGCGCCGCGTTCAGCGCAGCGGCGGCGGCTGTCCCCGCTCGTCCTCCGGCCGCGGGCCGAAGATCCGCCGCTCGGACTCGTCGATCTTGACGTCGTTGATCGAGGCCTCGCGCCGGCGCATGTAGCCCTCGTCGTCGAACTCCCACAGCTCGTTGCCGTAGCTGCGGTACCACTGGCCGGACGCGTCGTGGGACTCGTACTGGTAGCGCACGGCGATCCGGTTGCCGGCGAACGCCCACAGGTCCTTGCGCAGCGCGTAGTCGAGCTCGCGCTCCCACTTGCGGGTGAGGAACTCGACGATCTCGGCGCGGCCGCTGACGAACTCGTCGCGGTTGCGCCACTGCGAGTCCTCGCTGTAGGCGCCGGCCACCTTCTCGGGGTCGCGGGCGTTCCAGGCGTCCTCGGCGCCCTGCACCTTCTGGCGCGCGGTCTCTTCGGTGAACGGCGGGACGGGGGGTCGCATCGTGGTCAGCTCCGGGGTGGCCGCCAGGGTTGGCCCGGCTCGCGCGGCGGCGGCGTCCAGCCGGTGGCGGTCATCTTCAGCGCGTCCATCGCCCGGCGCTTGTACGCCCAGGGGATGCGCCGGTACAGCGGGACGAACACGAGCCGCCAGAATCGCCCCTCGCGGCCCCGGTAGGGCGCGAAGGTGGACGGCTGGCCCTTGCGCAGCCGGTCGGCCGAGGCGAGCAGCAGGTAGTGCTCGGACTGCTCGCGCAGGCGCCGCTTGAGCTCCTCGATCATGCGACGCCCACCGGCTCCTTCGGCTTCTCGCGCAGCGCGGCGAGCCCGTTCTGGGCGGCGATGGCCATCGGCTCGAACAGCGCGCCGATCGGCGGCGAGTAGATGTTCTCCATCCAGGCGATGTCCTCGAGCGTGGCGCCGCGCTTGGCCGCGAAGGCCAGGAAGTCGGCGCGCTCCTTGACGCCCTCGCCGCCGTGGATCTGGCCGCCGATGAGCTTCAGCGTGCCCGGCTCGGCCAGCAACTTGACGTGGGTGCGCGTCGCCCCTGGGTAGTAGCGGGCGCGCGAGACGCCGACGCCCTTGGCCACGACGTAGGGCACGCCCATCGCGTCGGCGATCGTCTCGCCGATGGAGAAGCCGCCGATCGTGTAGTCGCCGGCCACCATGCCCCACGGCACCCACACCGGGTCGTAGACCAGGTCGCGGCCGGCGGCGTTGAACGCCGCGGTGCGGCCCTGGGAGTAGGCGTGGGAGCCGGTGAGACCGCGGATCGGCAGCATGGTCAGCCCGAGCGGGACCTCGATCATGTCGCCGGCCGCCCAGACGCCGTCGTGGCCGGTGCGCATCCGCTCGTCCACCTTCAGCCCGCCGGTGGTGCCGACCTCCAGGCCGGCCGCCTGGGCGAGCGCGGTGTTCGGCAGCTTGTGCAGGCAGACGATCACCGCGTCGCATTCGAGCTCGCCGTTCGTCGTGGCGACGGCTCTGACGCGGTCGTCGCCCGTGAAGCCCGTCACCCGCGTGCCGAAGTGCAGCGTGACGCCGCGCTTGGTCAGCGACTCGTGGACGGGCTCGGCAACGTCCGGGTCGAGGATGTCGTGCAGCACCCACGGGCCCTCGTCGACGAAGTCGACCTGCAGCCCGCGCTGACCGAGGTTGCCGGCCATCTCCACGCCGATCGGCGTCGCGCCCATCACCACCACGCGCTTGAAGCCGTCCAGCAGCTTGTCGAACTCCATCGCCGCCCGGATGTCCTTGACGTAGTGCAGCCCGGGCAGGTTGGCGCCCGGAACGTCGGGCTTCTCCCAGGTGAACCCGGTGCAGAGGATCAGCTTGTCGAAGCCCTCGTGGGTGTTGCGGGCGGTGACCGTGCGGCGGTCGAGGTCGATGTCGGTGACCGCCGTCTCCATGCGCATGTCGAGCCCGTCCTCGATGTAGCGCTCGACGGTCGAGAGGAACAGGTTCTCGAACTTGGGGATCTCGCCGCCGTGCACGAACGGGATGCCGCAGGGCGAGTAGGCGATGTCCGGGAACTCCGTGAACAGCGTGACCTTCAGGTCCGGGTTCAGGCGCTTGGCGATGGTGGCGGCGGCCGTGCCGGCGCCCCCGCCGCCGATGACGATCAGTCGCTCGGTCATGGGACCTCCGTGGCTCGGTACTCGATCTGTGGGGGCTGGGCGAACGTGTTGGACACCCAGCACAGGCGCGCGGCCTTGTCGACCAGGTCCTGGAGCTTGTCCTGCGGCGCGCGGGCCTGCGCGGTGACCACGACCTGGTCGTAACGCAGCTCCTTGCCCGGGCGCTGCGCGGTGACCTCCACCTTGAGGCCCTGGAGGTCGACGTCGCGCTTGCGGGCGGCGTGGCCGAGCGCGAGGGCGAAGCAGCTGGCCAGCCCGGCGAACAGCAGCTCGGTCGGCATGAAGCCCTCGTCCTCGCCGCCGGCCTCGGGCGGCTCGTCGACCTCGACCGTGTGGCCGCGGGCCTCGACGGTCGCGGCCATGCCGCCGTGGAAGGTGGCCGTGACCTTCACCGCGCCACCGCCATCCGCTCGTACGCGCGCTCGTGCGCTCGCGCCGACGCCGCCCACGTGTGGCGGGCCACGACGCGCGCCCCGCCGGCCCGCAGACGGGCGCGCAGCGGCGCGTCTTCGGCCACCCGCGCGAGCGCAGCGGCCAGCGCTTCCGCGTCGCCCACCGGGGTCAGCAGCGCGCTGTCGCCGTCGGTGAGGAAGCCCTGGAACACGTCGAGGTCGGTCGCGACCAGCGGCAGCCCGGCCGCGACCGCCTCCAGCGCGGCCAGCCCGAAGCCCTCCTTGACCGACGGGAAGGCGAACGCGTCGGCGGCCCGGAACAGCCGCTCCATCTCGTCCTGGTCGAGCGCGCCCAGGCGCCACACGTGCTCGGTGACGCCCAGCTCGCCCGCCCGCTCGGCGAACCGCGCGAGCTCGTGGCGGTAGTCGAACAGGGTGGTGCCGCCGGCGATCAGCAGCAGCGCGTCCGGCACCTGCTCGCGCAGCCGCGCGAAGCCCTCGAGCAGCGTGATCGAGCCCTTGCGCGGCTCGATGCCGCCGACGGTCAGCACGGTGAA
>JAICUS010000888.1 GCA_025935735.1 Solirubrobacteraceae bacterium
CATCGGGGTCCACCGTGCGGACCGCGTCCCAGAAGATCCGCAGCATCGTCATCCCGCCGCCGGCGATGTCCCACATGCAGGCGGCGACCGTCCCTCCCGGGCGGGTGACCCGGGCCATCTCGCGCAGCCCGGCGTCGGCGTCGCGCATGAACCCGATCACCAGCGACGAGAGCGCCGCGTCGAACTCCCCGTGGCCCCAGGGCAGATCCTCCGCGGCACCCTCGCGCACGTCGGCGCCGGGCAGGCGCTCCCGGCACGCGGCGGCGAACTGCGGCGCGGGGTCGATCGCGGCGACGTTGTCGTTGCCCACCCGGGCGGCCAGCTCGCGGGCCAGCCCACCCGGGCCGCAGCCGACGTCGAGCACCCGCAGGCCCTCGCGCACCCCGGCCGCGTCGGCCAGCCCCGCCGCGAGCTCGGGGACGTAGCGGCCCATGAAGCGGTCGTAGGCGTCGGCGGGAGCGGCGAATTGCATCGCGCGAGTCAACCCGGACCGCGCCCGCCTTGTCAAGGAGGTGACCAGCTCCGTCAACCAGTAGTTGACGGACCAGCAGCGTCAACGTAGGGTTGACGCATGGACACGATCCCCACGCTGGACGCGCTGATCGCCTACGTCCACACGCTGCACCCGGACGAGGATCCGCTCGCCCAGCTGCGCGAGGCGATGCTCGTCTCCCAGCGCATCAACGAGCACGCCGACCACCTCATCGGCCACTTCGTCGACCAGGCCCGCCGCTCGGGCGCCTCGTGGACGGCGATCGGCGAGAGCATGGGCGTGACCAAGCAGGCGGCGCAGAAGCGCTTCGTCCCGGGCGCGCAGGACGAGCCGCGCGCCGCCGACGCCACCGTGTTCGAGCGCTTCACCCCGCGGGCCCGGCGGTCGATCGTGATCGCCCAGAAGGAGGCGCACAAGCTGCGGAGCGCGCAGATCGGAACCGAGCACCTGCTGCTCGGGCTGGTGAGCGAGCGCAAGGGCCTCGCCGCCCGGGCGCTGAAGGCCCAGGGGGTGACCGAGGACCGCGTGCGCTCGGCGGTGGCCGCCGCCGGGGCGCCGGCGAGCGAGCAGGAGCGCCCGGCGGGCCAGATCCCGTTCGCTCCGCGCGCCAAGAAGGCGATCCAGCTCACGGTGCGCGAGGCGCTGCAGCTCGGGCACGACTACGTCGGCACCGAGCACCTGCTGCTGGCGCTGTTCAGCGAGGGCGAGGGCGTCGCCGCGGACGTGCTGCGCGAGCTCGGCGTCGGCGAGGACGCCGTGCGCGAGTGGGTCAGGGACGAGCTGCTGCGCGAGGCGGTCAGCTGAGCTTGTCGCGCGAGGAGCGCTTGCGCCCGCGCAGCCACTTCGGCAGCGGCACCGGCTCGAGCAGCGTGTCGCCGAAGACGCTGTGGTCGGCGGAGCGGTCCTCGCGGCTGGGCCGCTCCAGCGGGTCGATCAGGTCCTCCCAGGGCGGCTTCTGGCGTCGGTTGAGCGGGGGCGCTGGCGGCGGTTCGGGCGAGCGCCGGCGGATGAGTCTCATGGCGTGAAGTCTCTTCCTCTTCCTGGGCG
>JAICUS010000162.1 GCA_025935735.1 Solirubrobacteraceae bacterium
GGTAGTGGCGGAAGCCCCAGTGGGACACGCGCGAGCGCGCGAACGCGCGCGTCAGCGTGTCCAGCGGGCGCCCGTGCAGGTGGCGGATCGACTGCTGGGCGAGGTACATCGCCTCGAACTTGACGCTGTGCGAGCGCGAGAAGGCGCCGTAGCGGCGCAGCGCCTCCGCGCGGTCGCGGCGCCCGTCCAGCACGGCGCGCAGCTCGCGCCCGAGCGCGATCCCGAAGTAGAACGCCGTGCGGATGCCCTCGGCGGTCAGCGGCAGGCAGTGGCCGGCGCTGTCGCCGGCGAAGAACACGCCGTCCTCGGCGGCCGGGCGCAGCCGGTGCGGGATCCAGTTGCCCTGGTAGCCGTCAGGCTGCGCCGCCACGTCCTCCACCAGCCGCAGCGTGGGCTGCTTGACCGGGTCGCGCGGGTCGAACGAGCCGACGCCGATCCGCAGCTCGTCGCGCGCGGGGAACGACCAGCCGTAGCCGGCGTCGACATAGCGGGGGTCGATCCACAGCTCGAGGTCCGCGCCCTCGCCCTCCGGATGGACCTCGAGGCCCCGCGACAGCGGCGCATCCGGCGGCTGGACGTTCGCGCCGGAGCCCAGCACCCGCCGCCAGCCCAGCGCGTCCACGACGAGCGGGGCGCGCACGTCGCCGCGATCGGTGCGGACCACGATGGCGCGAGGGTCTTCGGGGAGAGTCGTTTCGCCGTCCGCAATGCCGTCGGCCGGCCTTGCCGGGTTCTCGCGCCCGGGCGGCTTGCGGCCTCCGGCCCCGCTCCCGGCGACGTTACCCTCCACCTTCGCGGTCTCGAACTCCGCCTCGCCGCTCTGCTCCCACAGCAGCGCGCACAGCTGCGGGTAGTCGAAGGTGGAGAACGTGAACGGCAGCTCCCAGCGGGCGCGCGCCACGCCCGGCGTGTGCACGACCAGCGAGCCGAACGTCTGCCGGATCGACGCCTCCAGGCCGAGGTTGCGCAGCCACTCGGTGGGGGCGGCGCACGCCGAGGTCTGCCGCTCCCCGATCTCATAGCGGTCGAGCACGAGGACCCGGGCGCCGGTGGCCCGCAGCTCCCGGGCCACGGCGAGCCCCGCGAACGAGGCGCCGCAGATCAGCACGTCGGCGTCCGCGGCGTGTCCGAAGGGCGTCCGCTGGGTACCGCGTTTCGTGGCTCTGACCGGCATGGGCCGCTACAGTATCTGGCCGCTAATGGAAGCCACGCTCACTCCCCCTGCCATCTCGGATGCCCGTGTCGTCGAGGGCTCCGACGGGATGCTCCTCGAGATCGACGGCCGGATCGTCCCGAACTACGACGCCACCATCGTCCCCTTCGAAGAGGGCGACGTGGTCACCGGCAAGGTGGTGCGCATCGACAAGGACGAGGTCCTCGTCGACATCGGCTACAAGAGCGAAGGGGTCATCCCCAACAACGAGCTGTCCATCCGCAAGTCGGTCGACCCCCATGAGGAGGTCGAGCTCGGCGAGGAGGTCGACGCCCTCGTCCTCACCAAGGAGGACCAGGACGGCCGGCTGATCCTGTCCAAGAAGCGCGCCCGCTTCGAGCGCGCCTGGCGCAAGATCGAGGCGGCGGCCGACTCGGGCGAGCCGGTCAACGGCGCGGTCATCGAGGTGGTCAAGGGCGGCCTCATCGTGGACCTCGGGGTGCGCGGCTTCCTGCCCGCCTCGCTGGTGGACATCCGCCGCGTGCCGAACCTGGACGAGTACCTGGGCCAGACCATCCAGACGAAGGTCATAGAGCTCAACCGCTCGCGCAACAACGTCGTGCTCAGCCGCCGCGCGGTGCTGGAGGAGGAGCGCAAGGAGCAGCGCCAGGCCATCCTGGAGCGCCTGCAGCCCGGCCTCATCATCGAGGGGCAGATCTCCAACATCGTGGACTTCGGCGCGTTCGTGGACCTCGACGGGATCGACGGCCTCATCCACATCTCCGAGCTCAGCTGGTCGCACGTCAACCACCCGAGCGAGGTGCTGTCGATCGGCCAGACGGTCGAGGTCAAGGTCCTGGACATCGACCGCGACCGCCAGCGCATCTCCCTGGGCCTCAAGCAGACCCAGGAGGACCCGTGGCAGCGCGTGGTGGACACCTACCACGTGGGCGACGAGCTCGAGGGCACGGTCACCAAGGTCGTCGCGTTCGGCGCGTTCGTGGAGATCCTCGAGGGCGTCGAGGGCCTCGTGCACATCTCCGAGCTCGCCCAGCAGCACGTCGAGAACCCGCGCGAGATCGTCCAGCCGGGCGACGAGGTCAAGGTCAAGATCCTGGAGATCGACTCCGAGCGCCGCCGGCTCTCGCTGTCCATCAAGCGCGTCGAGGGCCAGATCCTGCCGCGCCGCACCGAGGGCGTCACGTCCGACGACCTCGAGGACATGCCGGAGCTCGGCCTGTCGGAGGACGTGTTCTCCGACCAGCCGCCCGCGCCCGAGGCGGAAGCCGAGGTCGAAGCCGACGCGGAGGTCGAGGCTGACGCGGAGGCGGAGGCGGAGGTCGAGGCCGAGGCGCCCGACGCCGAGGCCGACGTTCCCGAGCAGCCGGGCGGAGAGGACACCGAGCAGGAGTGACGCCGCCGCCGTTCGTCGGCCTGACGGGCGGCATCGGCGCGGGCAAGTCGGAGGCGCTTGCCGCCCTGGAGCGCCTCGGCGCGGCCACGATCTCCGCCGACGCCGTCGTCCACCAGCTCTACGACGATCCCGAGGTCCGGGCCGCCGTGGTGGCCCGCTGGGGCGAGGAGGTGGCGGCGGACGGCCGGGTGGACCGCGCGTCCGTGGCCCGGCGGGCGTTCGCCACCGACGCCGACCGCGAGTGGCTCGAGCAGCTCATCTGGCCGAAGGTGGGCGAGCGGATCGGCGAGTGGCGCGCCGTGGAGTCCCAGAAGGACCCGCCGCCGCGGGCGCTCGTCGTTGAGACGCCGCTGCTGTTCGAGGCGGGGCTGGAGGCCAACTACGACGCGACGATCGCCATCACCGCCGAGGAGGCGGTGCGGGCGGAGCGGGCGGGCGCCCGGGGCCACGAGGCGCTGGACGAGCGCCACGCCCGCCAGCTCACCCAGGAGCAGAAGGCCGCGCGGGCGACCTACGCTGTGGACAATTCCCGCAGTCTCCGAGAACTTCAGGAGGAGCTGTCGGGGGTTCTTGCGAAGCTGACGTCCTGACCCTATGAGCGCGCAACCCGCCAGCGCCCGGAGCCGTCCCCGTCCCGCCGCCCGCAAACGGGCACGGCGGCGCGCGGTACTGCGCCGCCGGCTCGTCCTGGCCGCCGGCCTCGCCGCGGTCATCGTGGCCGTGCTGGCGCTCGTGCGCCCAGTCGACCACGCGGTGCAGGAGATCGCCCTCCCGCTGCGCCACGAGGACATCATCCGCCAGCAGGCGGCCGAGAAGGACGTCGACCCGGCGCTGATCGCCGCGGTCATCTACACCGAGTCGCACTTCCGCGACCAGACGTCGCACGCCGGCGCCACGGGGCTGATGCAGCTCATGCCCGCCACCGCGGACTACATCGCCCGCAAGTCCGGCGGCACGCGGTTCACGCGCTCGGACCTGGCGACGCCGCAGATCAACATCGCCTACGGCACCTGGTACCTGCGCTACCTGCTGACCAAGTACCACGGCGACACCGTGCTCGCGCTGGCCGCCTACAACGCCGGCGAGGGCAAGGTCGACGAGTGGTGGCGCGCGGC
Source organism: Solirubrobacteraceae bacterium (assembly GCA_025935735.1). The sequence continues at coordinate 3,683 of JAICUS010000162.1, forward strand.
CGCGGCCCGCGGGGAGCGCTTCAGCGTGGCCGAGCACATCCCGTTCCCGGAGACGCGCGACTACGTCCAGCGCGTGCTCTCGGCCCGGGCGGAGTACCGGCGCACGTACGCGCACGAGCTGGGCCTGTCCTGAGGTCCGCGCTCGTCACCGGCGTCTCGCGGCGCAACGGGATCGGCTACGCCGTCGCCCGCCGGCTGGACGCCGGCCGGCTGGTGCTGCACGGCTGGGGCGAGGACCTGGAGGGCACCGCGGCGGCGCTGCGGGTCCAGCGGCCCGGCGTGGAGGTCGCCACGGTGGAGGCCGACTTCGCCGACCCGGAGGCGCCCGGGCGGGTGATCGACGCGGCCGGCGAGCTCGACGTCCTGGTGGCCAACCATGCGCACTCGAGCCCCTACGGGCTGGGGGAGCTGGAGGCGGCGGAGATCGACCGCGCGCTGGCGGTCAACGTGCGGGCCACGCTGCTGCTCGTGCAGGCCTTCCACCTGCGCCACGACGGCCGCGCGGGCGGCCGGGTGATCCTGATGACGTCCGGCCAGCACCGCGGGCCGATGCCGGGCGAGCTGCCCTACATCGCCGGCAAGGGCGCGCTGGCGCAGCTCACGCTGAGCCTGTCCGCCGCCACGGTCGACAAGGGGATCACGGTCAACTGCGTCGATCCCGGCGCCACCGACACCGGCTGGCCCGACGAGGAGACCTACGCGGCGGTGCTGGCCCAGCAGCCGCGCGGGCGCTGGGGGCAGCCGGACGACGCGGCGCGGCTGATCGCCTGGTTGTGCTCGCTCGATGCCGATTGGGTGACCGGCCAGGTGATCGCATCCTCCGGTGGGGGACCATAAGACGTATGAACCGACGCAGACTGGGACGGACCGGCATCGAGGTCTCGGAGATCGGCTACGGCGCGTGGGGGATCGGCGGCTCGAAGTGGATGGGCGCGCAGGACGACGAGTCGCTGCGCGCGCTCAACCGGGCGATCGACCTCGGCGTCAACTTCATCGACACCGCGCTGGGCTACGGCGACGGCCACTCCGAGGAGCTCGTCGGCCGGGTGGCGCGCGAGCGCTCCGAGGACGTCTATGTCTCGACCAAGATCCCGCCGAAGAACGGGCTCTGGCCCGCGCCGGACGGGATCGACCCCGAGGCGGCGTTCCCGCGGGAACACGTCGTCGAGTGCACGGAGCGCAGCCTGCGCAACACCGGGCTGGACGTGCTCGACGTGCAGCAGTTCCACGTGTGGAGCGACGACTGGGTGGGGCGCGGAAGCTGGCAGGAGGCGATCGAGGAGTTGAAGGCCGCGGGCAAGATCCGGGCGTTCGGCGTCTCCATCAACGACCACCAGCCGGCGAACGCGCTCAAGCTGATCGAGAGCGGCGTCGTGGACACCGTGCAGGTCATCTACAACGTCTTCGACCAGTCGCCGGAGGACGAGCTGCTGCCCGCCTGCCGCGAGCACGACATCGGCGTGCTGGCCCGGGTGCCGCTGGACGAGGGCGCGCTGGCCGGCGCCGTCGGCCCGGACACGGAGTTCCCGGAGGGCGACTTCCGCAACGAGTACTTCGGCGACGGGCGCCGGCGCGAGGTCGACGAGCGCGTGCGCGCGATCCTCTCCGACCTGTCGATCGAGCGCGACGCGCTGGCCGAGACCGCCCTGCGTTACATCCTGTCCAGCGACGCCGTGAGCACGGTCATCCCGGGGATGCGCTCCGTCCGCAACGTCGAGCGCAACGCCGCGCTGGGCGACGGCCGCGGCCTGCCGGAAGAGCAGGTGCGGGCGCTCAAGCGCCACCGCTGGGTGCGCGACTTCTATCGATGAGCGATCTGGACCGCCGGGGCCTCGCCGCGCTCGCCGCCGGCCACGCGGCGGCCGACCTCTGCCAGGGGTCGGTCCCGGCGCTCATCCCGTTCCTGATCAGCCAGCGCGGCTACTCCTACGGCGCGGCGGGCGCGCTGCTGCTGGCGGTCACGGTCGGCTCGTCGATCATCCAGCCGCTGTTCGGGGCGATGTCCGACCGGCTGTCGCTGTGGTGGCTGATGCCGCTCGGGGTGGCGCTGGCGGCCGTCGGGATCGCCGGCGCGGGGGTCACGCACACGTTCGGGCTGACCGCCGCGGTCGTGGCGGTGGGCGGCGTGGGCGTGGCCGCGTTCCATCCCGAGGGCGCGCGCTACGCCAACTACGCCTCGGGCGTCGCGCGGCGGGGGACCGGGATGAGCCTGTTCTCGGTCGGCGGCAACACCGGCTTTGCGCTGGGCCCGGTGCTGATCACGCCCGCGGTGCTGGCGCTGGGCCTCTCGGGCACGCTCGTCGTGGCGATCCTGCCGGCGATCGTCGCCGTCGCGCTGCTCCTGGAGATGCCCCGGCTGCGGGCGCGCGGCGCGGAGGCGGCCTCGGCCGGCCGCGACGCCCCGCTGAGCGACGACGAGTGGGGCCCGTTCGCCCGGCTGACCGGGGTCGTCGCCGTGCGCTCCGGCGTCTACTTCGGCCTGCAGTCGTTCGCGCCCGTGTGGCTCATACACGAGTTCGGGGCGAGCGAGGCGGCCGGCAACGCGGCGCTCGCGGCGATGCTGGTGGCCGGCGCGATCGGGACGCTCGTGGGCGGGCAACTGGTCGACCGGATCGGCCGCCGGCGGGTGCTGCTGGGCACGATCGTGCTCCAGGTCCCGCTGCTGCTGGGGTTCGTGCTCGCGCCGGGCGGCGTCCTGGCCGGTGTGCTGCTGGCGGCGATCGGCTTCGTGACGATCATGTCGTTCAGCGTCACCGTCCTGATGAGCCAGGAGTACCTCCCGCACCGGCTGGGGATCGCCTCCGGCGTCACGCTGGGCTTCGCCATCGGCGTCGGCGGCGTGGCCGCGGCGCTGCTGGGCGCCCTGGCCGACTCCGCCGGGCTGCACACGGTCATGTGGGTGATCGCGGCGCTGCCCGTGATCGGCCTGGCGATCGCGCTCACGCTGCCCCCGACGCCCGTCGAGCGCACGCCGCGTAGCATGCGGTTGCATCATGCAACCTGAGCGCACGCGGACGTTCACCTGGGCCGACCCGCTGATCACCGCGCAGGCCGCGGGGGAGCTCAGCGGGCTGGAGGCGATCCAGGCGATCATGGACGGCCGGCTGCCCCCGCCGCCGATCGCCAGCCTGCTCGACTTCGAGATCACCCACGTCGAGCGCGGCCGCGTCGTCTTCGCGCTGCAGCCGGCGGAGTGGATGTACAACCCGATCGGCTCCGTCCACGGCGGCATCGCGTCGACGCTCCTGGACTCCGCGCTCGGCTGCTCGATCCACACGATGCTCGCCGCCGGCGCCCGCTACACGACCTCCGACCTCCACGTCCGCTTCGTGCGCGCGATGCGCGCGGACACCGGCCGGGTGCTGGCGGACTGCCACGTCGTCCACTCGGGCCGGCGGCTGGCCACGGCCGAGGGGCAGCTGGTGGCCGAGGACGGCGGCACGTTGTTCGCCCACGCCACCACGAGCTGCCTGATCCTCTAAGTCGGCCGCCGCGGCGGACGCGGCCGCCGGCGGTCGAGCGCCGGGCGCTCGTGCTCATGGGGCGGCGGCGGCGGGTTCTCCTCAGGAGGAGGCGGCGGCGGCTGCCGCGCCGCCCGCTCGGCGTCCTCGGAGCGGCCCACGGCGAAGAACACGCCCGAGACGGCGATCACGCAGGCGACGCCGAGCAGCGCGACGGCCGCGCCCTGGGCGGCCGCGGCGCTCGAGATCAGCAGAACCGCCACCGCGACGACGACCAGCGCCATGATCGACGTGCCCATCCAGAAGTACGCCCTGCGGTCGTTCATTGTCCCTATCCTGCCGCGCCGTGAACTGGTGGCAAGACGGCGTGCTCTATCAGATCTACCCGCGATCGTTCGCCGACTCCGACGGCGACGGCATCGGCGACCTGAACGGGATCCGCCAGAGGCTCGACCACCTGGAGTGGCTCGGGATCGACGGCATCTGGCTGAACCCGACGTTCCCATCGCCCAACGCCGACTGGGGCTATGACGTCTCCGACTACTACGGCGTCCACCCGGAGCTGGGCACGCTGCAGGACCTCGACGACCTGATCGCCGACGCGGGCGGGCGGGGCATCGCGGTGCTGCTCGACCTCGTCCCCAACCACACCAGCGACCGCCACCCGTGGTTCCGCGAGCGGCCGGACTTCTACGTGTGGAGCGACGGCGACGGGCCGCCCAACAACTGGCTCTCGAGCTTCGGCGGCCGCGCGTGGTCGCGCGACGAGGCCACCGGGCGCTGGTACCTGCACAACTTCGCCCCCGAGCAGCCCGACCTCGATTGGTGGAACGACGCCGTCCGCGACGAGTTCGACGACATCCTGCGCTTCTGGTTCGCCCGCGGCGTGGCCGGGTTCCGGATCGACGTCTGCCACGGCATCGTCAAGGACCGCGAGCTGCGCGACGACCCGGCGGCCACGCCGGACGACCACCCGTGGATCCGCCGGCGCGGCTTCAAGCAGGTCTTCTCCATGAACCGCCCGGAGGTCCACCAGGTGCTGCAGAGGTGGCGCAAGGTCGCGGACGCGCAGGACCCGCCGCGCATCCTCGTGGGCGAGACGTACGTGCTCGACCTCGACCAGCTCATCCCCTACTACGGCACGGCAGAGGACGAGCTGCACCTCGCGTTCAACTTCCTCATGGTCCACGAGGAGCTCGCCGCCGCGCCGATGCGGGCGATCGTCGAGCACATGGAGGAGCACCTGCCGAAGGGCGCGTGGCCGGTCCACACGGGCTCCAACCACGACGCCGGCCGGCTGGCCACCCGCTGGGCGCAGGGCGACCCCGCCCGCGCCCGGGTCGCGCTGATGATGCTGCTCACGCTCCGCGGCACGCCGTTCCTCTACTACGGCGACGAGATCGGGCTCACCGACGCCGACCTCGACCCGGCCGACTCCCTCGATCCCGCGGCGAAGGACGACCCCGAGCACGACCGCGACCGCTGCCGCACCCCGATGCCCTGGTCCGCCGAGCCGGGCGGCGGCTTCACCACCGCCGCGCGCGCCTGGCTGCCGCTCGGCGACCTGACGAACAACGTCGCCGGCCAGCGCAGCGACCCGGCGTCGACGCTGCACCTGACCCGCGACCTGATCCGCCTGCGGCGGGAGCGCGAGGAGCTGCGCCGCGGCGCCTACGCACGCATCGAGACCACCGGCGGCGCCTGGGCCTACCGCCGCGGCGAGCGCCACGCGGTCGCGCTGAACCTGTCCGGCGAGCGCGTCGCGATCGACGGCGTAGCAGGCGTCGTGCTCGTCGCCACCGACCGCGCGCGCGACGGCGAGCAGGTCGCCGGAACGCTTGCGCTGGGGCCCTGCGAAGGCGCCGTCCTGGAGCTCGCGGAACCCGATCTGCAAGACCGCCAGCGAACGTGACGCAGATCTTCGGAGTCGTGTAGCTTCAGCTCCGCTCCATGACAGGCCCCATGCGATTCCGGGAGGTCTTCCCCGGGGGAGAGAAGGCCGCCGGGCACGCACGCCGCGTGCTCGAGCGCTGGCTCGCGGACGCGGTGCCGGCACACCGCCTGGGCGACCTGCAGCTGCTCGTCACCGAGATCGTGGCCAACTGCGTCCGCCACGGCGGCGTGGGGGAGGACGGGAGGATCGACCTCCAGGTCAACGTCGGTCGCGCGAACGCGCGCGTGGAGGTACGCGACACGGGCCTCCAGGCCGATCCCCGGGTGCGCCGGCCCGACCTGAGCGGCGGCGGCGGGTTCGGCATGGTGCTGGTGGAGCGGATGTCGACCGCCTGGGGGATCGACCACGAGCCCGGCGTCGTCATGTGGTTCGAGATGGACCTCGACAGCGCCGGGGGCGCCGGGGCCCCCGGGCGCGGCGCCGCCCGGGAGCGCCGCCCGCTGTCGCGGCGCACGCGCACGCCGCGGCGCGCGCGCAGCCGTGGCCAGGGCCACGGCCCGGACGCGCGGATCCGCCTGCGCCTCGCGCTCGGCGCCGCGTTCTGACGCCGCGGACCGGTTCTGTCCGCGGGCGTCTCTATCGTTCTTGGGTCCAATGCCGCCCTTCAAGCTCGACAGCGTCTACTCGCCCACCGCCGACCAGCCGGCCGCCATCGCCTCGCTCGCCGAGGGCATCCTGGCCGAGGAGCGCGGGCTGACGCTGCTGGGCGCCACCGGCACCGGCAAGACGATGACCATGGCGGCGACCATCGAGGCGGTGCAGCGCCCCGCGCTGGTGATCGCCCACAACAAGACGCTGGCCGCGCAGCTGTGCAACGAGTTCCGGACGTACTTCCCGAACAACTCGGTGGAGTACTTCGTCTCCTACTACGACTACTACCAGCCCGAGGCCTACGTCCCCTCCAAGGACCTCTACATCGAGAAGGACTCGGCGATCAACCAGGAGATCGACCGGCTGCGCCACGCCGCCACCGCGTCGCTGTTCGCCCGCCGGGACGTGATCATCGTCGCCTCGGTGTCGTGCATCTTCGGCCTCGGCTCGCCGGAGACCTACAACGACAACTGCCAGGTCATCGTCAAGGGCGGGGAGGTGGACCGCGACGAGCTGCTGCGCAAGCTCGTCCACCTGCAGTACAACCGCAACGACACCGCGCTCGGGCGCGGCACGTTCCGCGTGCGCGGCGACACGCTGGAGGTCTTCCCCGCCTACGAGGAGACGGCGTTCCGGGCGCTGCTGTTCGGCGACGAGGTGGAGCGCCTGCAGCACTTCGACCCGCTGACCGGCGAGCTCATCCGCGACGACCTGGAGCACGTGGCCGTCTGGCCGGCCACGCACTACAACGTCAAGGAGGGCACGATGGAGCGCGCGGTGGAGGACATCGGGCGCGAGCTCAACCACCGCACCGCGGAGCTGGAGGCCGAGGGCAAGCTGCTGGAGTCCCACCGGCTGCGCCAGCGCACGCAGTACGACATGGAGATGCTCCGGGAGGTCGGCTTCTGCTCGGGCATCGAGAACTACTCGCGCATCCTGGACGGCCGGATGCCCGGCTCGCGCCCGTACTGCCTGCTCGACTACTTCCCGAAGGACTTCGTCTGCTTCATCGACGAGTCGCACCAGACCGTGCCGCAGATCGGCGGCATGTACGAGGGCGACCGCTCGCGCAAGCAGAC
>JAICUS010000746.1 GCA_025935735.1 Solirubrobacteraceae bacterium
ATGAAGCGGGCGCCGCTGCCGGCCAGCTTGCGTTCTTGCCGGGAAGCCATGCCGACAGCCTTACCCCGAACGGCCCGCAACTCACCGCCGGTTGGGCGTCAGAGGCGTGACGGCGCACTGATCCCCACGCGCGCGCGGGCTCGGGTAGCCCGGGCGCATGGGGAAAACGCACTCGAACTGATGACCGGCGGCGCCGAGTGCATCGGCGAGGACAAGGTCGGCGACCTCGTCGACGCGATCTCCGCGGCGCCCTGAGGGTGCCGAGCGCGATCGTCACCGGCGGCAACTCCGGGATCGGGCGCGCGTGCTGCGTCGCGCTGGCCCGGCGGGCGGACTTCGAGAACGTGCCGGGCGCGGACGCCGTGGTCGACGAGCTGGCCGAGGCGCTCGGCGGCGTGGACGCGTTCGTGGCCAACGCCGCCGCTGGGCACTCGACGCCGTTCCTGGAGACCGACGTCGGAGTGCCACGTCAGCCCGACGTCGAACCCGCGCAACGTCGACCCGTCCGGCGAGGAGCGCCCGGGCATCCCCGCGTCATCGCGCTGCGGCACGACCAGCCGACGGCGCTGGGCGAGACGGTTCGCCCGGGCGACCTCGTCCTCGCCGGCTCCCTCTGCCACGTCGCGGTTTCGCCCGGCGCGCACCTCGCCGCCGACGTCGACGGGCTCGGCCGCGCCTGCGGCCACACCTAACGGGGTCAGACCCCTTTTAGCCCGTGCGCCGGTTAAAAGGGGGTCAGACCCCTTTAGGTTCGGCGGCCAGGGCGCGCTGCCCGCCGACTCGCACGGCAAGCCGTGCGACGGCAGCTACGTGCACTCCTCGGGCGATCTGATCGAGGACCTGACGCACAACCACTACCTCGAGACCGGCGCCCGCAGCGGCAAGCTGCGCGTGTACGAGATGTGCGACCACCCGGCGGCCCGCGCGCTCACCGGCTACCTGCTCGTGCGCGGCGGCGTCCACCGGGTCGCATACGCCCGCGCGCTGGAGAAGCTCACGGGCGCGGACATGAGCAAGCACAATGCCCGGCCATGAGCCTGCGCTGGGGAGTGATCGGCACCGGCGGCATCGCGGCCGCCTTCACGGAGGACCTCGCACTGACCGACTCCGGGGAGGTCGTGGCCGTCGGCTCGCGCTCCGCCGCGGCGGCGGACGGCTTCGCGGACGCGGTCGGCGTGCCGCGCCGCCACGCCTCCTACGAGGCGCTGGTGGCCGACCCCGAGGTCGACGCCGTCTACGTGGCCACGCCGCATCCCATGCACCACTCCGCCGCGCGGCTGGCGCTGCGCGCCGGCAAGCCGGCCCTGGTGGAGAAGCCGTTCACGATGACCGCGGCGGAGGCGCGCGACCTGGTCGACACGGCGCGCGCCGGCGGCCTCTTCCTCATGGAGGCGATGTGGACGCGCTTCCTGCCGCACGTCCAGGCCATCCGCGAGCTGCTGGCCAGCGGGGCGCTCGGCCGGATCGTCACGGTGATCGCCGACCACGGCCAGTGGTTCGCCGAGGACGCCCGGCACCGCCTGTTCGCCCCCGAGCTGGGCGGCGGCGCGCTGCTCGACCTCGGCATCTACCCGGTGTCGTTCGCGTCGCTGGTCCTGGGGACGCCCGACCGCGTGATCGCGCTGGCCGACCGCGCGTTCACCGGCGTGGACGCCCAGACGTCGATCGTCCTCGGCCACCCGGGCGGCGCCCACGCCGTGATCACCTGCACGCTCGCCGCGAAGAGCCCGACCACGGCGGCGATCGTCGGCACCGAGGGGCGGATCGAGATCGAGCACCGCTTCTACGGCCCGGCGGCGTTCACGCTGCACCCGCGCGAGGGCGAGCCGCGCCGCCACGAGTTCCCGCACGAGGGCCGCGGGCTGCGCCACCAGGCCGACGAGGTCGCGCGCTGCCTGGCCGCCGGCGAATCCGAGAGCCCGCTGATGCCGCTCGCGGAGACCGTCTCGATCATGGAGACGATGGACGCCATCGCCCGCGCTTTGTGAGTCGCGACGTCGATCCGGCGGGTAGACGCTCGGGATGAGCGATCAGACCGACGACGACCGCGTGAAGCCGAGCGAGCAGCGGGGCGGGACGACCCCCGGCGAGACGGAGGCGCGCGAGAAGGGCGACTGGGCGGCCACCGCGTCCGAGGGCGTGGTGCCGGCCGAGCTGGGCGGCTCGGACGCGCCGCGCGAGGGCGACGACGAGGCCGTGCTCGGGCGCACCACCGGCAGCGACGAGCCGGCGAGCGCCGAGGGGATCGACCGCACGGCCGGCGACGCCGCCGACGCGGTGACCGACGGCGGCGCGAACGTCCCCGAGGACGCCGAGCCAGATCTCAAGGACGCCGCCTCCGGCCCCCGCCAGGTGGACAAGGGCTAACGCGCGTGCGCCGCCGCCCGGTCCGGGCGGATGGCGAACACGCGGTCCAGGCCGGCGATCCGGATGACCCGCAGCGCCGGGCCGTCCGGGCAGATCAGCACCAGCGCGCGCTCGGGGACGAGCGCGCGCCGCGCGGCCAGGAGCGCCGAGAGCCCGGTGGAGTCGATGAACTCGACGCCGCTGAGGTCGATCCACACCTCCGCCGCGCCGCAGGTGCGC
>JAICUS010000606.1 GCA_025935735.1 Solirubrobacteraceae bacterium
CGCACAGCTCGACCCGGTCGCGCAGCGGCGCGATCACCCGCCACAGCCCGCGCCGCGGGCCCCCGCCGCGCACGAAGTGGCGCCGCCGCCGATCGGCGCTGACCGGCCGCATCTGGTCGTCGCGATAGACCGCCTCGGCGGCGATCGCGAGCGCCCGGCGGTCGGCCTCGGTCGCGAGGATCTCGACCTCGACCCCGGGCGGCAGCGCGGCCTCCTCGACGGCGATCGCCAGGCTCCACGCCTCCTCGCCCGCGCCGCACCCCGCGGACCACAGCCGGACCCGGCGCCGGGCGTGTGCGAGCTCCGGGAGCACGCCGGTCGCGAGCAGCTCGAACTGCCTCGGCTCGTGGAAGAACGCGCCCGGCGGCACCCCGCTAGCATCGGCGCGCGGTCACCGCGTGTACAGGGCTCTCGCCTGACCGGGCCGCCGGTCGTCTACAATCGGCGAGATGAACGAGAAGGTGGCGAAGTGTCTGCTGATCACGAAGGTGCTGGTCGCCGACGGGATCATGACCGACGACGAGCGCGGCTTCCTCGACGGCGTGATGGCCGCCGAGGGGCTCGACGCCGACGAGCGCCGCCGGGTGACCGAGCTCGACGGCTGGGACGAGGCCGAGCGCCTGGTCCGCACCCTGCCGATCGAGCAGCGCCGCGCGCTGATCGAGCAGCTGGTCGACGCCGCATCGGCGGACGGCCGGCTGTCCGCCCACGAGCTCGCGACGATCCGCCAGCTGTCCGCCGAGCTCGGCGTGTGACCGGCTAGCCTGGATTATTCACGGGTAGCACGGCCTCGTCGAGAGCTGGACGACAGGGTGTCGGAGGTGCTTGGTAGGTTCTGGCGCGCATGGCGAGCGAACGCGCACGACAGCTACGGCTTGAACGGAAGGCGCGGCGACGACGCGAAAAGCGCGAGCAGCCCCAACGGCGAGCTGCGCCGTTGCTTGTGAGCTTCGGGACGGGTTTGCCGAAGATATCGGAGACCCTCGTGGCGTTCGCCGAGCCGCTGTTGGCCGGAATCCCCGAGGCCGAGGCGGGATGGCGCACGGGGTTGTATGCGGCAGCGATCGTTTGGAACGGCGTCGTCTCGGGCATCCCCGAGGCCGAGATCACCAGGCAGTTGCAGCGAGGATTTGGCTCGTCGGCCGATGTTTCGGGGTTGGTCCACCGTTTGATCGAGCGCAAACAGAGCCTGTTCGCCGACGACCGGCGGTTCATCTTCGACGTGCGTACCCAGCAGAGCGGGGACCGCGTGCACGTGATGGCGGCGAGCGGTCTGGCCCGCTAGAAAATCGTCGAGGCGGGAATTTCGGAACATCTTCAGTAGTTCCGAGCGCATGGCAGCTGCGCAGACCGATTTCCCGTTCCTGGGCGCGCGGAAGGTGCGAGCGATCTTCAATGCCGAGCCGATCTCCTCGGACGGCGGCGCACTCTTGCTGCGCCAGGTGGACCGGCGACTTGGCCTGTTGGACTCGCTGGCGGCGGCGCTGCCTGATCCACGAGATCCGCGGTACGTCGAGCACCCACTGGTCGAGCTACTCCGGCAGCGCGTCTACGGGATCGCGCTCGGCTACGAGGACTGCAATGACGCGACCACGCTGCGTCGCGATCCGGTCCTCAAGACGTGCTGTGGCCGTGACCCATTCTCCGGCGACGACCTCGCCAGCCAACCCACGCTGAGCCGGCTCGAGAACGAGGCCGGGCCCAAGAGCTGCTACCTGCTGGCGCGGGTGATCCTGGAGTCGTACTTCGTCCGTCACCCCAAGCGTCCCAAGCGGCTCATCCTCGACCTCGACACGACCGCCGACCCCACCCATGGGCAACAGGAGTTCTCGGCGTTCCATGCGTTCTACGACGAGCACATCTACCTGCCGCTGCTGATCTACGACCAGGATGGTGACCTGGTGGCCGTGGCGCTGCAACCGGGCAAGCCGCAAGGCGTGGCTGGCGTGGTCGCGATCTTGCGGCGGATCGTCGAGCGCGTCCGCGCGCAGTGGTCGGGGGTGCCCATCCTCATCCGTGGCGACAGCGGCTTCGCATCCCCCGACATGTACGTGGCCTGCAAGAAGCTCGAGGTCGACTTCCTCTTGGGCCTGGGCCCGAACAGCCGGCTCAAGAAGATCGCCGCCCCGCTCCAGGAGAAGGCCAAGCGACGCTTCCTCCGCACCAACGAGAAGGCGCGCCTGTTTACCTCGACGCGGTATCGCGCACGTCGTCGCTGGCCGCGGTCGTATCGCGTCCTGATCAAGGCAGAGCACCAGTCCATCGGCGCCAACGTCCGCTTCGTCGTGACGACGCTCCAGGGCCGCGCGCAAGAACTCTACGATGACTGTTACGTCGAACGCGCCGAGGCCTGTGAGAACTCGATCAAGGATCTCAAGAACGTCTTGAAAGCCGACCGGCTGAGCTGCCATCGGTTCTGGGCAAACCAATTCCGCCTTCTGCTCCATGCGGCGGCCTACGTGCTCATGTACGAGCTTCGCCGCGCCGCTCATGGCACCGAGCTGGAGCAAGTCCAGATGGACACCCTTCGCCTTCGGCTCCTCAAGATCGGCGTGCAGGTGGCGAGTACCGCTCGTCGAATCTGGTTTCACCTGAGCTCGAGCCACCCGTGGCAAGCGGTGTGGTCACTGATCGCCTGGCGTCTCGTCCACGGACCGGACGGATGACACCCCCATCTCCCATCCGCACGCTGACCGACGGGGTGGCGACCCGCAGTCTGCTGCGGTAGGCGCAGCTTTGCCGACAACTCGGCTTTGGCCCAAGTGACTCGGCTTCGCGCGCGGTCGGAGCAAATCGATCCCGCTTCAGCGGCTCCTCGAGCCGACGTTGGCGCCCCATCGACCTGCTCCAGCCACCTTCCGGTACCGCGTGCGCGCACGCATGAATAATCCGGGCTAGGCCGGGAACTTCGGCAGGGCGGCGAGCAGGGCGGCGAGGGCGGGGGTGCGGTGGTCGCCGCGCCAGGCGGCGCCGATGCGCACCGGGGGGAGGTCGGCGAACGGGCGCATGACCAGGCCGCGGGGCAGGGAGCGCAGGACGTAGGACGCGACGAAGAAGGCGCCCACGCCGGCGCGGACGAGGTCGACGCCGATCTGGGGCTGGGTGGTGGCGTAGACGATGCGCGGGGTGAGCCTGGCCTCGGCGAACCGGCCCAGGAGCCAGGCATGGAGCGGCGGGTTGACGGTGCGGTCGAAGAACACGAAGGGCTCGCCGGTGAGGTCGGAGAGGGTGAGCTCGCGGCGGCGAGCGAGGGGGTGGCTGCGGGGCATGACCAGGGACCAGCGACCCTCGAGGAGCGGGCGGACGGTGAGGCGGTCGTCGTCGACGGGGAGGTTGACGAAGCCGATCTCGAGGGAGCGGTCGCGCAGGCCGGCGAGGACCTCGGCGGAGTAGAGGTTGCGGGCCTCGAGGACGACCGGCGGGTCGAGCTCGCGGAGGACGCGCATGGCGCGGGCGAGGAACGGCG
>JAICUS010000209.1 GCA_025935735.1 Solirubrobacteraceae bacterium
GACGGCGACGAACGACGCGCTGCACGCGCGCATCAGGCCATCGAGTCCGAGGCCACCGGCGCCCAGTGCGACCAGCAACGCGCCCGCGATGAGCGCGAACGCCGTCAGCGCGCGGGCGGGTCGGACGAGCGAGCGTGGCGCCGCGCCCTCGCCGGCGAGCGCTCCGGCAAGCCGGGTCGCCGCGGCCACGTACGTGTTCATCGTCCCCATGGTCAGCAGCAGCGCGAGCACCGCGGTCACGGTCCGGCCGGGCGCGCCGAGCCCGGCGGCCATCAGATCCGCCAGCGGCACGTCCGATGGCCGGCTGGTGCCGAGCACGCCGACCGTCGCGAGCGCCAGTCCCAGATAGAGCACGACGACCACCGCGAGCGCCGCGCCGATCGCCCGCGGCAGCTGGCGCGCCGGCTCGCGCAGCTCGCCCGCCAGGTGCGAGACCGCCTCCCAGCCGATGAACGAGAGCATCAGCACGCTCGCCGCCGAGCCGACCGCGGTCCAGCCGTGCGGCGCGAACGGCGTCCAGTTGTCGGCCCGGCCGTGCGGCAGGGCGGTGACCGCCGCCACCAGCAGCAGCGCCGCGAGCACGCCGGCGAGCGCGAGCTGCAGCCGTGCAGTGGCCTGCAGCCCGCCCGCGTTGGCCACCACCACCGCGGCGATCATCCCCGCCGCGACGCCCACCGCGACCCCGCGTCCGGCGCCGAGCAGCTCCGCGACGTAGTTGCCGCCGATCAGCGCCACCGCCGGCGCACCGACCACGACGCCGGTCAGGAACCACCAGCCGGTCGCCGCCCCGGCCCGCCGCCCGAACGCCGCGCGTGCGTACGCGGCGGTGCCGCCGGCCTCCGGGAACCGCACGCCGAGCGCCGCGAACGTCAGCGCGAGCGGCACCGACAGCGCGAGCAGCGCCGCCCACGCGAGCACCGATGCCGGCCCGGCGACGCGGGCGGCGAGCGACGGCAGGAAGAGCACGCCCGGCCCGAGCACCGCGCCGACGTACATCGCGGTCCCCGTGCGCGTGGACAGCGCGCCGAGCCCCGAGCCGCCGGCATGGACGCCCGCTCCAACCGCGCCGCCGCCCGCGCGAACCGCCGCCCCGCCGCCCGCGGCCATCGCCGCTGCTGTTCGGGTGCGCCGTCGAAGCATGCGGGCATTATCGCGCGGATTCCGGGGCGAATTGTGCCGAAACACGCGCAGACTGCTACAGCTTGCGCAAGAATCTGTGCCAATTCACGCCCATCGAGGGAAGAACATGCCCCTGGACCGCATAGATAGGCAGATGCTCGAGATCCTCCAGACCGAAGGCCGCATCTCCAACGCCGCGCTCGCGGAGCGCCTGCACCTGTCCCCATCGCCGTGCCTGCGCCGGTTGCGCGCGCTGGAGCAGGACGGCGTGATCGCCGGCTACCGCGCCGTGCTGGACCGCCCGAAGCTCGGGCTCGGGCTGACCGTGTTCGTGGAGCTCAAGGTCGACAACCACTCCGACGAGACGGCGAATGCCATCGCCGCGGCGTTGCTCGCCGCGCCCGAGGTGGTGTCGGCGCACATCGTGTCGGGGCCCGCCGACTTCCGGCTCGAGGTCGCGGTGGCCGACCTGGCCGACTACGAGAAGCTGCTGTTCGGGACGCTGCTGAAGCTGCCGAACGTGAGCGACGTCCGCTCCGACTTCGTGCTGCGCACCGTCAAGGCGCCAGGTCCCTTGCCCCTATGACCGGGTCCCGTCAGGCTCGCGCACCGTGCGCTTCTCCATCCCCGCCTCCGAGCTCGCCAAGCACAGCCGCGGCCCCGCGCCGCTGCCCGCGCCCGTCGAGCCGCTCCTCTGGCTCGTCGAGGACGTCGTGCTGCTGTCGCTGGACGCCCCGCAGCGCAAGGTCCGCCCCGTGGCGAGGATCGCCGCGCGCGCCTATCCCAGGGGCCCGCGCAGCTATCGCGCCGCCGTCGAGCATCTGGAGCGCCGCAGCCTGCTGGCCGGCCGCCGCACCGCGACGCCCGCGGCCCACCTGGACGCGCGCCGGGCCCGCGTGCGCGCCATCGTCGAGCGCCCCGCCGCACCGACGGGGCGGGACGCTGAGCTGCTGGCGTTCATGGCCGCGCTGCAGCTGCTCCCGGTCGAGCGGCGCGCGCAGCACCTGCAGGCCCGGTTGCGGCTGGCGTCGATCGCCGACCCGCCCGCCGCCGTGCGCGATCTGGTCGACGAGTTCGCCGTGACGACGATGCAGGAGTTCACCGACAAGGTCCTGCCGCCCCTGGTCGACGCCGTCGTGGGCAACCTCGACCCCGGTTGGAGCTCCGGGATCGGCTCTGCGTTCATCAGCTGACGGCGAGCCGCGACTACTTCTCCTCGAAGACGAGTTCCTCAGGGAGGCGCTTCAGGCGCACGGTCTGGCCGGAGACGGCGACGACGGTGTCGAAGCTCGTCTTCTGGCCGGTCGGGATCACCCAGAGCTGGTCGTCCTGCTGGGAGAGGAACGTGGTGAACGCAGCGAGCGACGGGTCGTCGCCGTTGAGGTGCAGGTAGTCGGTCAGGCGGCGGAAGAGCTTGGGCAGGATCACCGCGTCGTCGGTCAGCGTGTTCAGGCTCTTGACCTCGACGCCCTTCTGCGTCCGGTCGCGGGCGAACACGCCCTTGCCGGCGTCCCGCGCGGCGCCGGACTGCTTGGCCAGCTCGCGTCGCAGGTCGACGTAGAGCTTCGAGTAGAAGGTCGGATAGGCGAGGCCGGTGCTGAGCAGCCGGTGGTTCGCCGTCTTGCGCACGAGCTTCACGTCGACGTTGATCATGCCGCCGCTGGTGGCCGGCGGATCGCCACGGCCGACGAGCGCGACGCACCGCCCGTACACGTCGGCGCCGCGGGTGAGGATGAAGCCCGGCAGGTCGTCCTCGTCGACCGCGATCACCTTCTCGCCATCCCGCTGCACGCCGCGGAAGCCGAGCCACTTCAACAGCTCGGCGGCCGCCGCGTGCGCGAGGTCGAGCGGCTGGTGGAGCAGATGACCGCCGGTCGGCGTGTAGTGCGTCTCCAGCGCGTCGATCGCGTCCATGCGCAGCTGCGCGGCGCCGGCGGCGTTCGTCCGCACCTTGTGCGGACCGGGCACCTGCGTCCAGTCGTCGGGATCGTCGGGTCGGAAGCGCAGGGAGTCCCCGTCCGGCTCGGTGCCGGTCACGGTGAACGCGCCGGCCAGGCAGAGCATGGGCATGCCGCACATCCTCCCGCGTGCGCGGCGCCGGCGGGGTGCGGGCCGGAGAGACGGGTGTGCGTGTGCGGCGACGGCGGGCGGCCGGGCGCGCGCGAGGCCGGTCGATGCGACCGCGGGCGGCACGGACGCGCCGGCGAACTGCTGCTGGGTAGGGGAGCAGGAGCCCCGCCGCCGTACGCGGATGGTCGTTTCGGTTGCGCTTACGGGCGGGGTGTGTGAGTTGAGCCGCGCATAGCGCGACTCAGTTTGCTCCCTATTCCCTGACCAAAGGCCGATCTGGTCGAGCGTGAGCGATCGCGCGGGCCCACCCGCAGAAGCGACCAGATCCGACCCTCGCGGCCGACCCAAGGCCGACCGCTTCTCTACCCAGCAGCCGTTCGCCGGCCTCTCGGCGGCGCACCGGGGACAGCCTGCGCCTCAATCCGGCTTGACGGCCAGCAGCGAGACGCTCTCGACGCCGTAGGTCGTGCAGGCGTCGAGCGCGCGCTCGGAGATGAACCGGTAGTCGTTGCGGCGCACCTCGCGGGCTTCCAACCCCGCGGCCTCGATCGCCTCGATGTAGCTGGCCCGCGGGATCGCGCCCGCGATGCAGGCGGCCCAGAGCTCGACGCTGCGCCGCGTGCGCTCCTTCAGCGGCCGGCCGCTGACGATGTCCGACAGCGCGACGCGGCCGCCGGGCTTGAGCACGCGGGCCGCCTCGGCGAACACGCGGTGCTTGACCACCGAGAGGTTGATGACGCCGTTGGAGATGACGACGTCGAAGGTGTCGTCCGCGAACGGCAGCTCGTCGATGCGCGCCGCCACGAAGCTCACCTGCGTGAACTCGTCGCGATCGCGCAGCGTGCCCGCCTTCGCCAGCTGGGCCGGCGTGAAGTCGACGCCGGTCACCTCGCCGGCGACGCCGACCTGGACAGCGGCGCAGAAGACGTCGGTGCCGGAGCCCGAGCCGAGGTCGAGGACGGACTCGCCCGGGCGCAGGTCCGCGAGGTCGAGGTGCCAGCCGACGCCGGCGAACGAGGCGAGCGCCTCGGGCGGGATCGCGTCGAGCAGCGAGGCCGGGTAGCCGAGGTGCTCGGCCAGGTCGCGGCCGACCTCGAAGTGGAGCTCGGACTCCTCCTCGCGGGCCACGCGGCCGTACATCTCCTTCACCTGGGCCTCGAGCGCCGCGGCGTCCACGAGGGAGCTGGCGTCGGCCTGGGGCAGCGCGGCGGCGCGGATCATCGCGTCTTCATCATCAATGCGGGTCATGGGGCGACTGTCCGCGATCCGCGGGCGCCGCGGCAATCGGGAGCCGACCCCTGACATTCGCCGCGAGTGAACCAAAAGTGGCGATCGGTGGCAGATTGGTCTGTGCTTTGGTACGTTGCCGTTCTCGGGGCCCATGTACGACTACGGCTTCTTCTCCTTCGAGTCCAAAGCGGACTTCCTGCGCCGCTCCGAGGAGTTCTGGAACCCGGACAAGACGCGCTTCTGGCAGGACGCCGGCATCGACCTCGTGATCGACCGCCGCGAGGGCTACGTGTTCTGGGACATGGCCGGCCGCCGGCTGATCGACCTGCACCTCAACGGCGGCACGTACAACCTCGGCCATCGCAACCCCGAGCTGATCGCGGTCCTGGAGCGGGCGATGGGCCGCTTCGACATCGGCAACCACCACTTCCCGGCGCTCGCGCGCACGGCGCTGGCGGAGGCGCTCGTGGCCACCTGCCCGCCGAGCCTCAAGCGCGTCGTCTACGGCTCGGGCGGCGGCGAGGCCACCGACATCGCGATCAAGACCGCCCGCCACACGCGCCAGAAGCGCAAGATCGTCTCGATCCGCAAGGGCTACCACGGCCACACCGGGCTCGCGGTGGCGACCGGCGACGACCGCTTCTCCACGCTGTTTCTCTCCGACCGCCCCGACGAGTTCGTCCAGGTCCCGTTCAACGACCTGGCGGCGATGGAGGAGGCGCTGCGGCCGGGCGACGTGGCCGGCGTGGTGATCGAGACGATCCCCGCGACGTACGGCTTCCCGCTGCCCGAGCCCGGCTACCTGCGGGCCGTCAAGCGGCTCTGCGAGCGCTACGGCGCGCTCTACATCGCCGACGAGGTCCAGACCGGGCTGATGCGCACCGGCGAGATGTGGGGCATCGCCAAGGCGGGGATCGAGCCGGACATCATGATCGTCGGCAAGGGGATCACCGGCGGCATGTACCCGATCGCCTGCGCGGTCGTGAGCGAGGAGTGCTCGGGCTGGCTGAAGGAGGACGGCTTCGGCCACATCTCCACCGGCGGCGGCGCCGAGCTCGGCTGCATCGTCGCGCTGAAGGTGCTCGAGATCTGCGGCCGTCCCGAGGTGCGCTCGATGGTCCACTACATCGCCGAGCGCTTCCGCGCCGGGCTGCGCGAGATCCAGGAGCTCTATCCCGACTGGCTCGTGGGCATCCGCCAGGACGGCGTGGTCATGGGCCTGGAGTTCGACCACCCGCAGGGGGCGAAGATGGTCATGCGGCGCCTATACGAGCACGGTGTCTGGGCGATCTTCTCCACTCTCGATCCGCGGGTCCTGCAGTTCAAGCCCGGGATCCTGCTCGGCCCCGACCTGGTCGACGAGGTGCTGGACCGCACCGGCGTGGCGCTCGGGCTGGCGCGCGAGGATGCGGTCGGGGCGGCGCTCGAGGGGGCGCGGCGATGACTGCGCTGGCCGACCACGCCGCCCCACCCGGCGCTCCGCGGGCGCGGATGATGCTCCAGCGGGCGCGCTGGGCGGCCACGGCGTTCGCCGCGTTCGATCGCCAACGGACGCAGCGGGTGGTCGAGGCCGTGGCCGGCGTGGCATACCAAAACGCACAAAGGTTCGCCGAACTGGCCGTCGAGGAGAGCGGCATGGGCGTCGTCGAGCACAAGCGGCGCAAGAACGAGGCGTGCTCGCGCGGGCTGCTCGAGCGCTACGGCGCGCGCGACTTCGCGGGCGTGCAGGTCGACGCCGCGGCGAAGATCGTCTCGGTGCCGAAGCCGGCAGGGGTCGTGCTCGCGTTGACGCCGTCGACCAACCCGGTCGCCACGGTCTACTTCAAGGTCCTGCTCGGGCTGATGACCCGCAACGCCGTGGTCGTCTCGCCGCACCCGCTGGCCCGCCGCTGCTGCGCGGAGGCCGTGCACCTGCTGGCCGAGGCCGCGGTCGCCGCGGGCGCGCCGGACGGCTGCCTGCAGGTGGTCGAGGAGCCGACGATCCCGCTGATCGAGGCGCTGATGGCCGACGACGGCGTGGACGTGATCGTGGCCACCGGCGGCACCGCGGTCGTGCGGGCGGCGTACCGCTCGGGCAACCCGTCGCTCGGGGTCGGGCCCGGCAACGTGCCCGCGCTCGTGGACGCGACCGCCGACGTCGCCGCCGCCGCGCGCTGCCTGGCCGAGTCGAAGGCGTTCGACAACTCGATCCTGTGCACGAACGAGTCGGTGGCGATCGTCGAGGAGCGCGTGGCCGACGCGTTCGCCCGCGAGCTGGGACGGCACGGCGCGCACGTGCTCGACGCCGAGGAGGCCGACCGGGCACGCGCGACCTTCTACCCCGAGGGTCACATAGACACCAAGCTGGCCGGCAGGGACGCCGCGACGCTCGCGCGCGCCGCGGACATCCGGGTGCCGGCCGGCACGCGGGTGCTGGTCGCGCCGTTCGAGCTCGTCGTGCCCGAGGAGCCGCTGGCGCTGGAAAAGCTGTTCCCGCTGCTCGGGCTCGTGCGCGTGCCCGACGCCCCGCGCGGGATCGCCGCCGCGCGGGCGCTGCTGCGGATCGGCGGCGGCGGCCACTCCGCGGTCATCCACTCCCGCGACCCGCGCACGATCCTGGCCTACGGCGCCGCGGTCAACGTCCTGCGGGTCACCGTCAACGCGCCCGGCAGCACCGGCGCGGCCGGGCTGGACACGCACCTGCCGCCGTCGATGACCATCGGCACCGGCTTCTTCGGCCGCTCGAGCCTGACCGAGAACCTGCAGCCGGACCACCTGATGCAGTGGACCCGGCTGGCCTACGGCGTCGACGAGCCGCTGGACGACTTCACCGGCCTGGATCCGTGGACGGCGCAGCCCACGCCGGCGCCGGCCGCGGCGCCCGCCGAGCCTGCGGCGGGCCTGTCGCGCGACGAGCTGCGCGCGCTCATCCTCGACGAGCTGCGGGAGCTGGTCCGGTGACCGTGCCCGGGGGCGGTCACTGATGGCCGAGCTGCGCTCCGCGATCTTCATCGACCAGCTGCAGCCGCAGACCATGTGCTACCTCGGCACCTGGGTGCGCGGCCGGCTGCCCCGCACCGGGATGGCCGCGGCGGTGATCGAGGTCGCGCCCGGGCTGGACATCGAGCCGCTGACCGACGTCGCGCTCAAGTCGACCGAGCTGCAGGCGGGCATCCTGGTGGTCGAGCGCCAGTTCGGCTACCTGGAGTTCCACTCGCGCTCCACCGCCTCGGTCCGCGCGGCCAGCGAGGCCGTGCTGGACGAGCTCGGCGCGACCCCCGCCGACGCGATGCCGCCCAAGGTGCTCGCGTCCAAGCTGGTCTCGCGGCTCGACCACCAGCACGCGTTCCTGATCAACCGCAACAAGCTCGGCTCGATGGCGCTGCCCGGCGAGTCGCTGTTCGTGCTCGAGATGCAGCCCGCGTCCTACGCGATCCTGGCGGTCAACGAGGCCGAGAAGGCCGCGCGGGTCAAGGTGATCGACTACCGGATGATCGGCGCGACCGGCCGCGTGTACCTGTCCGGCGAGGAGTCCGACGTGCGCGCGGCATCCGAGGCGGCGACGGGCGCGCTCGAGGCGGTGGCGGCGTGAGCGCCCGCGAAGAGGCGCGCGAGATGTTGCGCGAGCTGCTGGCCGAGGCGCTGGGCGGCGGAAACGGCAATGCCAACGGCGGGCATCGAGGAGGGAGCACGGGCGGCGCGGCAGCGCCCGGCGGCGGCGCGATGGCGCCCGGTGGCGCGGGCGGCGGAAGCGCAGCGGCGCCCGGTGGCGGCGCCGCAGCGCCCGGCGGCGCGGCGGCCCCCGCGGTGCCTGCGCCGCCGGTGGCGGCGGTGCTCCGGCCGTCGACGTGGTCGCAGCCACCGGCGCCCGGCGAGGTGATCGGCGACGTATGGCCGGGCGGCGAGGTCGGCGCTGGGACGGGCGCGGGCGGCGGGCCGCTCGCGGGGCGTGCAGAGACTCCGGGCGGCGCGCGGGTCGAGGCGATCTCGCTGCGCAGCGACGCCGAGCTCGCGCGGTTCGTCGACGCGGTGCTGGCGAACGCCGCGGCCATCCGCAGCGGGGCGCTGCGGTTCACCCTCGGCGCCGGGACCTCGCCGAGCGGCGTGCGGCGCATCGAGAAGGGCGCCGTGACCGAGCGCACGGTCAATGAGGCGGCGTCGGCCGGACAGCGGCTCGTGCTCGCGCCGGCCGCGGTGCTCACGCCGCTCGCGCGCGAGCGGGCGCGGCATCTGAAGGTGGAGATCGAACGGGAGAGGCGATGCTGAGAGCGACCGTCACCGGGGCCGTGTGGTCCACGAAGCGGCTGGACGCGCTGCCGGCCGGCGCGCTGCTGGAGGTGCGCACGCTCGAGGGCGCCACGCTCGTCGCCTTCGACGTGCTGGGCAGCGGCATCGGCGAGCAGGTGCTGGTCGCCACCGGGTCCGTCGCGTCCGGCTACTTCGCGCCCGAGCACCCGCCGCTCGACGCGCTGATCATCGGCTCGCTCGACGAGCCCCAACCGCAGGCCAACCAGCAGGAGGAGCAGCGATGAGCGAAGCGCTCGGCATGATCGAGACGAAGGGCTACGTGGCCGCGCTCGCGGCCGCCGACGCCATGGTGAAGGCGGCGAACGTGAGCATCGTCTCGCGCGAGGAGGTCGGCGACGGCCTCGTGGCCGTGGTGGTCCGCGGCGATGTCGGCGCGGTGAAGGCGGCCACCGAGGCCGGCGCGGAGACGGCGTCGGGCGTCGGCGAGCTCGTGTCCGTGCACGTGATCCCGCGGCCGCACACCGAGCTGGGCAAGCACTTCACCAGCGCGGCCGCCTGATCGCGCACGTGGGGGCGGTGGAGCTCCGCGTCTA
>JAICUS010000129.1 GCA_025935735.1 Solirubrobacteraceae bacterium
AGCGAAGGCGAGCGCGCCCGCGGCCCCCCACACGACGAGGTAGCCGGCCGTGAACAGCAGCGGCGACACCGGCGAGCGCGCGCGGCTCATCCGCGAGTACAGCGCCACCGTCGGCGCCAGCGACGGCAGCATCATCGCCGCCATCATCACCACCCAGACGCCGACGAACCAGCCGAAGGCGCCGAACGCGGTCCACGGGCCGTCGTCCATCCCGTCCATCCGGCCGGCGGTCGACCACCAGCTCAGCGCGGCCAGCGCGAGCAGCAGCGCCACGAGCCCCCAGCGGGCGCGGACGGCCGTCAGCGCCGGCGCGAGGCCGCGGTCCGCCGCCGGCGCGGCCTGCGCGTGAGCGGTCAAGCCGCCCACGAGAACTTCGACGTCGAGAGCCCGGTCTTGCCCTCGTACTCGATCCCGAACGCGCTGATCCGCGAGCGCTTCGCCTCGGCCATCGTCAGGTCGGAGCCCGCCGGGTGGAACATGCCGTTGAACCGCACCGGCTCGCCGGTCTCCACGCCGAACGGCACGATGTCCTCGATCTCGAAGTCGATCGCGTCGCCGACGCGGACGCTGTGGCGCAGCCCCTCGCCGCCGATCTCGATCCGCGCGCGCTCGACGCCCACGACCTCGCCGACCAGGGGAGCGAGGCCCGCCATCGGACCTCCCATCTGCCCGCCGAACACCTTGACGAGCTTGTCCATCTGCTCGTCGCTGGCCTGCTCGTCGACGTACACGCCGAGCTTCCAGTTGCCGTCGGTCATCACCTTCGGCGTGTCGATGATCGCCACCACGCGGCGCCCGGCGACGTCCGTGCCGTCGATGTCGCCCTCCTGGATGTCGAAGGCGAGCGTGGCGCGGCAGTAGTCGTACGTCGCCCCGTGGTCGAAGGACAGGTTGCAGGGGCACATCAGCTCGCAGGAGCACGTCTCCGCATAGCTGCCGCTCAACGTCCAGGCCATCGCGAACCGCCTCTCGAGTCGCTCACACTGATTCTCTGCCGCCCGCCGGGGTGCGTCAAGGTCACGCCGGATAGCGCAGGATCGCCGCCGCCGGGCCCTCGCCGGGGACGTCCGCCCGGCGCACCGCGAGCACGCGCCCGCGGGCCAGCAGCACGCGCCGCGCGATCTCGTCCACCACGCCGTAGTTCGCCGCGTCGTCGGCGGCGTCGAGGGTGAGCGCGCCGTCCGCCTCGTCGAGGAAGCCGGGCACCGACTCGTCGATGTCGACGAACGCCGTGTCGACCGCCCCGAACGTGGCCGCGCGGGCAATCGCCGCGAGGTCGTCGCTCGCCCGGCCCTGGGGCACGCGCTGCGCGTAGCGGGCGCGCAGCTCGGTCAGCTCGCCGGCATAGAGCTCGTCCAGGACGCGGCGGCTCTCCTCGGCCAGCTCGGCGTCGGTCTTCGTGTCCGGGTTGCCGGCGATGACCGGGCCCGCGAGGTGCGGATACGTGTTGACCGACCGGAAGATCGACGCCAGCGGCTCGGCGGCGGCGAGGATGAGCGGCAGGTCGAGGCCGGTGAGGACGGGCCGCAGGGCGTCGTGGACGCGGCGCGCGTACTGGCGCAGCCGGACCTTCTGGCCCTCGGCGCCCTGGATGCGGCGGTCCGGCGAGCGGTCGGCGAGCGACGCCTTCCCCACGGCGCTCGCGGCGTCGCCGGGCATGCCGGGGACCCGGACCTCCTCCGGCGGCGCGTCCGGCGAGACCTCGACGAGACGCGCGGCGTTCTGGGAGAGCGCGAGCACGAAGGCCGCCTGCGGGAACGTGGCGCTGCGCAGCAGCGGCTTGACGTGGAAGCGGTCGGACACCTCGACCATGGGCGACAGGCGGTTGGCGACCTGGAAGGTGCGCGCACCGGATGGTGTGGCGAACACCGCGAGGCTGTGGGCCTGGCGCGCCCAGAACCCGTCGTCCTCGGCGAGGTCGTCGAGCACCTCGCGCAGGTCGTCGACCGCGCCGCGGCCGGCCGCCGCGGCGCCGAGCTGCTCCAGCGCCTCGCGGGCCAGGCCCCTGAACTCGAGGCGATCGCGCTCGCCCCGCTCCTCCGGCGTCGTGGGCAGGTAGATCGAGACGCACGCCCCGTCGCGAACGGACAGCAGCTGCTCGAGATCGGCGTGGGTGGGGATGTCGGTGTGCACGAGCGACACATGGTGGCCCAGGATCTTCACCGGGTCAACAGTCCCGAACGTGTATAACGCTGCCGGGAGGCCGTATGCCCCGACGCTGGCTGCCGATCATCTGCGCGGCCGTCCTGGCCGTAGGCTGCGGCTCATCGAGCGGCTCGGGCAAGGCATCCCCAGCGGCCACCCCGACGGCGACCGCCACCGACACGCCGACGGCGACCGCCACCGCGACGGCGACGCCGACCGCGGCGGCGACGGTCCACAGCTCCGACCTGCAGCAGCTCCCGCAGGCCCCGGAGCCCAGCGGCAACCCGCCGTCGCTCCAGGGCACCAGCCGCCACGCGTTCCTGCGTGCGGTGTTCGACGACGCCGAGGCGCTGTGGCACCGGCAGTTCCAGGCCGCCGGCCTGACCTACCACCCGGCCCGGCTGACGATCTTCTCGCAGCAGGTCCACACCGCCTGCGGGCCGCAGCCGGTCGACGTCGGCCCGTTCTACTGCCCGCCGTCGTTCGGCGTCTATCTCGACCCGGTGTTCTTCGCGGCGCTCTCCCGCCACGCCGGGGTCCACCTCGGCGACGTCGCGCAGGCCTACGTCGTCGCCCACGAGCTCGGCCACCACGTCCAGACGCTGCTGGGGATCACTCACCAGAAGGCGCTCGCCGACCACCAGGACCCCGCGCGGGCGAACAACCGCTCCCGGCGGTTCGAGCTGCAGGCCGACTGCTTCGCCGGCGTGTGGATGCACTCGGTCTACCGGCGCGGCCAGCTCACGGACGCGGACCTCCAGCAGGCCCTCGACGCCGCCACCGTGGTCGGCGACGACTTCGCGAAGAACGTCGGCGGCCAGGTGCGCCCCCGCGAGGACTGGACGCACGGCTCCTCCGCGCAGCGGCGGCGGTGGCTGACGATCGGCTTCGAGGAGGGCAGGCCCGACGCCTGCGACACGTTCAGCCAATGAAAGGAGCGACCAGATGAGCGACCTCATCGCAGTGGCCTATCCGGACCGGGCGACGGCCGAGAAGGTGCGCGGCGAGCTCGCGCGGCTGACGCGCGAGCACGTGATCGAAGTCGCGGACGCCGTCGTGGCGACCCGCGAGCCGAACGGCAAGGTCAAGCTCCACCAGACGGTCAACCCCGCCGGGACCGGCGCGGCCGGCGGCGCGCTGTGGGGCGGGCTGATCGGCCTCATCTTCCTCGCCCCGCTGCTGGGCGCGGCGATCGGCGGAGCGGTGGGCGCGGCCAGCGGCGCGGTGACCGACCTCGGCATCGAGGACAACTTCATGAAGGAGCTCGGCCAGAGCCTGCCCGAGGGCGGCGCGGCGCTGTTCGTGCTCGTGCGCCAGGTGACGCCCGACAAGGTCCTCCCGCGCATCAGCGAGTACGGCGGCAAGGTGCTGCAGACCTCGCTGAGCAACGAGTCCGAGGAGCGGCTGCAGGAGGCGCTGGACGCCGGCGCCGCAGCGCCCGCCCCGTCGTAAGCATCCGAACGAACCTCATCATCGCGGGGCGGTGCGCGCGTACGATCCGCGCGTGCTGGCGACGAGCGGGTGGTCGCAGGCTTCGGTCTCCACGGCCCTCGTGGTCGTGTACGCCGTGCCCTACGCACTGCGCGCGCGCACCCTGCGCGCGCGGGGGCGCCCCGTGCCGGCATGGCGGCGGGCCTGGTTCGCCGGCGGGCTCGTCCTGCTGGCCTTCGCGGTGAGCCCGCCGATGGACCGCTGGGCCGACGAGCGGCTGAGCATGCACATGCTCGAGCACGTGCTGCTCGGCGACCTCGCGCCGCTGCTGATCGTGCTCGGGCTGACCGGCCCGCTGCTGGCGCCGGTGCTCAAGCAGGGGTACCGGCTCCGCGGTCTGGCGCATCCGGTGGCCGCGGTCACGCTGTGGGTGGCGGACCTCTATCTCTGGCACCTGCGCGGGCCGTATGACCTCGCGGTCGGCCACGACCTCGTCCACGTGGCCGAGCACGCCTGCTTCTTCATCTTCGGCGCCAACCTGTGGCTGGCGCTGCTGGGGCCGCTGCCCAAGCCGGCGTGGTTCGGCAACGGCCCCAAGCTCGCCTATCTGCTGGCCGCCTGGATCGCCGGCTCCCTGTTGGCCTACGGCTTCCTGTGGGCGAGCCACCCCCTGTATCCGCACTACGCGGAGACCGCGGCGGCCGCGGGCCGCAGCGCCGTCACCGACCAGGCGGGCGCCGGCGGGGTGATGCTGGTCGAGCAGGCCACGGTCGTGTTCGGGCTGCTGATCTGGCTGCTCCTGCGCACGCTGCGCGACGCCGGGCGCCGCCAGGAGCTGACGGAGCTGGCCGCCCGCCGGGGCGTCGCGCTGGACGCCCGCCGGATCGCCCGCGCGGTCGCGGCCGAGCAGGACGAGCGCCTGGCGGAAAGGTTGCGGGGATCGTGACTCGCCGTGCGTCCGCTGACATGGCCGTTCGCGTGACGGGAAGGCCGGGGTAATGCCTCGGCCCGTGCGGCCCCGCCAAGCGTTGATCCTCGCCGCCTGCGCCGTGCTGGTGGCCGGCTGCGGGGGCAACAACGGACAGTCGACCCTGGCGCCGCAGAGCCGGGCCTCGCGGGAGATCGCGACCCTGTGGTGGTGGATGCTGGCGATCGCCTGCGTGGTGTTCGCCGGCTCGCTCACCATGCTGGCCATCGCCTGGGTCCGGCGCCGGCGCGAGGGGATGCCGGTGATCGAGGAGACCAAGGGGCGGACGACGGGCCTGGTCATCGGCTTCGGGATCGTCATCCCGATCATCGTCAACGTCGCGCTGTTCATCGTCGCGAACTTCTTCGTGATCCGGCAGACCGAGGCACCCGCCGCGGCCACCACGTCGATGACCATCCAGGTCGTCGGGCGCCAGTGGTTCTGGGAGGTCCGCTATCCGGGCACCAAGGCGGTGACCGCGAACGAGATCCACATCCCCGTGCGCACGCGCGTGAACGTGGTCGCCACGACCGGGGACGTCATCCACTCCTTCTGGGTGCCGGAGCTCAACCGCAAGATCGACATGATCCCCGGCCGGCGCAACCGCGTCCTGCTCTACGCCGACAAGCCGGGCCGCTACCGCGGGCAGTGCGCGGAGTTCTGCGGGCTCCAGCACGCGCATATGTCGATGTTCGTCTTCGCGCAGACGCCGCAGGACTACAAGCGCTGGCTCCAGAACCAGGCGGCCGGAGCGCGCGCGCCCGGCACCCCGCAGCAGCAGGCCGGCCAGAAGGCGTTCTTCTCCGACCAGTGCGCGAGCTGCCACGCGTTGCGCGGCACGTCCGCGAGCGGGCAGGTCGGGCCGGACCTCACCCACGTCGGCTCGCGCTCCACGCTGGCCGCGCTCGTGCTGCCCAACACCCCGGCGGCGCTCTCACGCTGGATCCGCAACCCGCAGGCCGTCAAGCCCGGCACGCGGATGCCCGACCTCGGGGTGAGCGAGCGTGACGTCCGCAGCCTCACCGCCTACTTGGAGAGCCTCAGGTAATGGCGGTTATCGGGACCCCCGCCGGCCGGCGGACCGCGGAGCGCCTCGAGCGCATCTGGACCGAGCGCGAGGGCGTGTTCGGCTGGATCACCACCACCGACCACAAGCGCATCGGCCTGATGTACCTGTTCACCTCGATCGTCCTGTTCGGGGCGGGCGGGGTGGAGGCGCTGCTGATGCGCACGCAGCTGATCCGGCCGAACAACGGCCTGATCGGCCCGGGCTCCTACGACCAGCTGTTCACCTTGCACGGGGTGACGATGATCTTCTTCTTCGTCATCCCGATCTCCACGGGCGCGTTCGGCAACTACCTGCTGCCGCTGATGATCGGCGCGCGCGACATGGCGTTCCCGCGCCTGAACGCGCTGTCGTTCTGGATGTTCCTCTCCTCCGGGATCATCGCCTACACGTCACTGGTGATCGGCAGCGCGCCCAACGCCGGCTGGTTCAACTATGTGCCGCTGGCCGGCGCGCAGTTCAGCCCCGGGCCGGGCATCGACTTCTACTGCCTGGCGATCATCCTCAACGGCGCATCGTCCACCGCCGCGGCGGTGAACTTCATCGTCACGATCTTCAAGGGCCGCGCGCCCGGCATGTCGATAAATCGCATGCCGCTGTTCTGCTTCGCCTTCCTCGCAGTGTCCTTCGCGCTGATCTTCGCGCTGCCGCCGCTCACCTGCGCGACCGGCTTCCTGGAGCTCGACCGCCAGCTGGGCACCCACTTCTACGACGTCTCCAAGGGCGGCGACCCGATCCTCTGGCAGCACCTGTTCTGGATCTTCGGCCACCCCGAGGTGTACATCATCGTCCTGCCGGCGTTCGGGATCGCCACCTCGATCATCCCGACGTTCTGCGGCCGGCGGATGGTCGCGTTCCCGCTGGTGGCGGTGGCCGAGCTGCTGGTGGCGTTCATCGGCTTCGGCGTGTGGGCGCACCACATGTTCGCCGTCGGCATGGCGACCACGACGACGATCTACTTCGCCGCCGCGAGCATGATCGTGGTCATCCCCAGCGCGATCCAGCTGTTCGCCTGGCTGACCACGATCGTCACGGGGCGCCCGGACTTCCAGACGCCGCTGCTGTGGATCATCGGCTTCATCGTCTTCTTCATCGTCGGCGGGCTGTCCGGGGTGATGTTCGCGGCGGTGCCGTTCGACCAGCAGACGACCGACACGTACTTCGTCGTCGCGCACTTCCACTTCATCATCTTCGGCGCGGCGGTGTTCCCGCTGCTCGGCGGGTTGTACTACTGGTTCCCGAAGGTCACCGGCCGGATGTACCACGAGGGGTTCGGCAAGCTGTCGTTCTGGCTGACGTTCGCCGGCAGCGCGATCACCTTCATGCCGATGCACATCGTGGGCCTGGAGGGGATGCCGCGGCGGCAGTACACCTACCCCGCGGACACCGGCTGGGGCACCTCGAACCTGATCGAGACGCTCGGCTCCTACCTGCTGGCGGTCGGGCTGCTGGTGATGTTCTTCAACCTGGTGATCTCGATGCGGCGCGGCGCGCGGGTGGGCCGCGACCCGTTCGACGGCGCCACCCTGGAATGGGCCACCACCTCGCCCCCGCCGCCGTACAACTTCGCGGTCATCCCGACGGTCTCCAGCCCGTACCCGATGTGGGACGAGCGCGACCGCCAGAACGACCTGCGCCGGGTCGAGCGCCGGGAGCTGGTGCTCGACTCCGGCCATCAGACGCCGGCCTCGAGCGTGGTCGACGGCGAGCTCGACGAGGTCATGGACATGCCCTCGGACTCGCCGTGGCCGTTCGTGCTCGGCGGGATGCTCCTGCTCGCCACGGTGTTCCTGCTCACCGGGCACTGGACGACCGCGCTGGTGCTCGCCGGCGTGGGCGCGGCGGTGCTGGTGGCCTGGCACGGCACCGAGGCCGAGGCCGAGCCGGCGGTGCCCGTCCGCCGGGCGGCGCCGAACGGCCTGTGGGGCATGGGGATCCTGCTCTCCAGCGAGACCGCGCTGTTCGGCGCGATCATCGGCACCTACCTGTATCTGCGGTTCACGTCGCCGGAGTGGCCGCAGGGCGGGCTGCCGGCGCCGCACGCCGTGCTGCCGATCTGCATGGCGGTGGCGCTGGCCATCTCGTGCGCGCCGATGTGGGCGGCGGCCGCCGCCGCCCGGCGCGGGCTGCGCGGCGCGGCCTGGGGCCTGACGGCGTTCGCGCTGGCGATCCAGGTCGGCTACCTGACCGTGCAGATCGTCTCGCTGGTCTCGGACCTGCACGACTTCACGCCGATGACCAACGCCTACGGCTCGATCTACTTCGTGATGCTGTTCGCCGACCACGCGCACGTGCTGATCGGGATCCTGCTCGGCGTGTGGCTGCTCACGCGGCTCGCGAGCGGGCTGACCAGCTACCGCGTCACGGCCGTGCGGGCGATCTCGCTGTACTGGTACGTCGTCGCCGCGATCACCGCGCTGGTGACCATCGTGCAGGTGTCGCCGTCATGAGGCGCGCCGGCCTGCTCGCCTGGCTGGGCGCGCTGGTGCCGCCGTTCGCCTGGGCCGGGCAGCACATCGGCGGCTACGCGACCGGGCTGGCCCACTGCCCGGACGGCACGCAGGGCCCGGGCTGGCACGTGCCGGTGAACGGGATCACGTTCGCCATCGGCGGCACGGCGACGCTGCTGGTCCTGCTCGGCGGCGCGGCCTCGCTGCTGGCCTTCCTGGCCGTCCGCAGCTCCGAGGAGGACGCCGCGCCGCCGGCCGGGCGCATCTACTTCCTGGCGGTGATCGGCATGACGATCACGCCGCTGTTCCTGGCCATGGTGCTGATGAGCAGCGCGGGGGCGGTCATCGCGAACGGGTGCACGCAGTCATGAGGACGTTCGCCCGCGCCCTGCTGCTGGCCCTCGCCACGCTGCCGCTGGGCGCGGCGACCGTGGCCGACGCGGCGCCGCCGAGCGGCCCGCCGGTCGTCCACGCCACCGGGGCGAAGCTGGGCGAGCAGCTGTTCGCCGCCAATTGCGCGCGCTGCCACGGGATCTCCGGCCGCGGCTTCCAGCATCCGCAGCAGCCGGACGTGAACGGCCCGCCGCTGCGCGGCGTCGGGGAGCTGGCCGCGGACTTCTACCTGCGCACCGGCTACATGCCGCTCAACGACGCGCGCGACCAGCCGACCCGCTCGCGCCCGAGCTTCGACGAGAAGGAGATCCGCGCGCTCGTGGCCTACGTCGGCTCGCTGGGCGGCGGGCCGGCGATCCCGGCGCCCGACCCGAAGTCGGGGGACCTCAACGAGGGCCGCGAGCTGTTCACCGAGCACTGCTCGGGCTGCCACCAGGTGGCCGCCCAGGGCGGGATCCTGCCCGGCGCCAAGGCGCCGCCGCTCACGCGTGCGACCGACCGGCAGATCGCGCAGGCGGTGCGGATCGGGCCCTACGCGATGCCCACGTTCACCGAGAAGGACATCAGCGACGCGGAGCTGAACTCGATCATCGCCTACGTCAACTACACCAAGGACGCGAACGACGCCGGCGGCTGGGGGATCAACCACCTCGGCCCGTATCCGGAGGGCATGGTCACCTGGCTGATCGCGATCCCGCTGCTGCTGCTCATCTGCCGGGCGATCGGGAAGGTGCGGGGCGCGTGAGGCGGCTGGGGCGCTGGTTCATCGGCCTGCTGGTGCTGGCGCGCACGCTGCGCACGCCGGTGCACGAGCACGAGCCTCCGCCCCGCGAGCGCATCGTTCCGCCCGGCGAGCCGTCGCCGCGCGCCGAGCTGGTCGTCGCGGGGCTGCTGCTGGCCTGCGCGGCCGCGGCGGCGCTGTCGGTGGTGGGCTACTGGCTCGACTGGACGATCCAGGCGTTCGGCGGCGCGCTGGCGGGGTCGCTGGCCTTCCTGGCCGTGGCGCTGATCGTCGGCGCCGAGACGCTCATCGTCACCGAGCACATCGAGGAGGAGTACCCGCCCGACGAGCACCCGGAGGCGGAGTCCGACCTGGCCGCGCTGGTGCGCGAGAGCGGCGACCGGATCACCCGCAAGGGGCTGCTCGGCGGCGCCGCCGGGGTGGCCGGGGTCTCCATGACCGCGGCGCTGCTCGCCCCCGTGGTCTCGATGGGCCCCGTGTTCGACACCAGCCGGCTCAACGAGACGCCGTGGCGGCGGGGACGCGGGCTGGTGGACAAGGACGGCAAGCCGCTGAGCGCCGACGACGTCGAGGAGGGCCCGTTCTACACCGCGTTCCCCGAGGGCGCGGAGCGCAAGGACATCGCCTCGCCGCTGATCCTCATCAAGCTGCCGACCCGGCTCCTGCGGGAGCGCCGGAGCTGGGCGCCCGAGGGGATCCTGGCCTACTCGAAGATCTGCACGCACGCCGGTTGCGCGATCGCGCTGTACCGCAACCCGCTGTTCGACCCGACCGAGCCCGACCACGCGCTGGTCTGCCCCTGTCACTACTCGACATTCGACCCGACCAGGGCCGGCGAGGTGCTGTTCGGGCCGGCCGGGCGGCCGCTGCCGCAGCTGCCGCTGATGATCGGCCCGGACCGCGTGCTGCTCGCCGCGGGCAACCTGTCGGGCCCGGTCGGCCCGGCCTGGTGGGGGGTGCGCAACCCGTGAAGATCGACGACCCCGTCCAGTTCGTCGACCAGCGCACGGCCGCGGCCCCGTTCCTGAAGAAGGCGCTGCGCTACGTCTTCCCGGATCACTGGTCGTTCCTGCTCGGCGAGGTGGCGCTCTACGCGTTCATCGTGCTGATCGCCACCGGGACCTACCTGGCGCTGTTCTTCGAGCCGAGCCTGTCCGAGCACGTCTACCACGGCGTCTACAAGCCGCTCCAGGGCGCGACGATGAGCGACGCCTACCGCTCGGCCGTCGACCTCTCGTTCGAGGTCAAGGCGGGGCTGCTGATGCGCCAGACGCACCATTGGGCGGCCGACGTGTTCGTGGCCTCGATCGTCGTCCACCTGCTGCGGATCTTCTTCACCGGCGCCTACCGGCGCCCGCGCGAGCTGACCTACCTGATCGGCCTGACGATCCTCTTCGCCTCGCTGCTGGAGGGCTACCTGGGCTACTCGATGGTGGACGACCTGCTGTCCGGGATGGGGCTGGTGATCGGCTACGGCGTCGCGCTGTCGATCCCGTTCATCGGCGGCAACCTCGCGCTGCTCATCTGGGGCGCGCCGTACCCGGGCAACGGGGACTTCGAGTCGCGCATGTTCATCGGGCACGTGTTCATCTTCCCGGCGATCCTGGCGGCGCTGATCGGGCTGCACCTCGCTCTGGTCGCGCTGCGTCACCACACCCAGTGGAAGGGGCCGCGGGCGACGCAGCGGCGGCTGGTCGGCGTGCCGGCCTTCCCGGGCCAGGCGCCGCGCTCGCTCGGGCTGCTGGTGGCCACTTCGGCGGTGCTGTTCGGGCTGGGCGCGCTGGTGCAGATCAACCCGATCTGGCTCTGGGGCCCCTACGAGACCTGGCTGGGGACGAACGGCGCGCAGCCGGACTGGTACCTGGGCTGGCTGATCGGCGCGCTGCGGCTGGTGCCGGGGTTCGACGTGACGGTCGGCAGCGCGACGGTGATCCCGAACCCGTTCTGGGGCGGCGCGCTGTTCCCGCTGGTGGTCTTGGGGGTGCTGGCCGTGTGGCCCTGGGCGGAGCGGCGATTGCGCGGGGACCGGGCATCGCACAACCTGCTCGAGCGCCCGCGCGACGCGCCGGGCCGGACCGCGTTCGGCGCGGCGTTCCTCACCTGGGTCGTGCTCGTGTTCTTCGCCGGCTCGTCCGACCGGATCTTCGTGTTCCTCGGCCTGAGCTACGTGGCCCAGATCTGGTTCTGGCGCTTCGCCGTGTGGATCATCCCGCTGGTCGCGTTCTTCGTGGTCCGGCGCTGGTGTCGCGCGCTCCAGCGCGCCGAGCAGATCGAGGCCTACCAGGAGGAGGCGATGCACGAGCCCGAGCCGGCGCCCACCGTGACGGGCGCGCCCGACGGCACGGTGCCGCGCTGACTACTGGTTGCGCTCCCGCCGGGGGGCGAGGCCGCCGGGCGCGTGGTGCTCGACGATCTCGTCGTTCTCGCGGGCCTCGGTGAAGCGCCTGCGCGAGGCGTCGATCTCCTCGACCGCCGCGTCCCGCGGGCACCAGCCGTTGACCACGACCTCCTTGTCCTCGAGCTCCTTGTAGATCGTGAAGAACTGCTCGATCTCCAGCCGCAGCAGCTCGGGAAGGTCGTCGAGGTCGTCGTACCCGTTCCAGTTCGGGTCGTGGAGCGGGACGCAGATGATCTTGTCGTCGATCCCCTTGTCGTCGCGCATCTTGAACATCCCGACCGGTTTGACCGGGATCAGGCAGCCGGGGAACGTCGGCTCGGTCAGGCAGACCAGCGCGTCGAGCATGTCGCCGTCGCACCCGAGCGTCTCGGGGATGTAGCCATAGTCCGCCGGGTACGACGCGGCGCTCATCAGCAGCCGGTCGAACTTGATCCCGCCCAGGTCGGCGTCGTACTCGTACTTGTTCCGGCCGCCCTTCGGGATCTCGACCACGGCCACGAGCTCGTGCGTGTCCTGGCTCACGTGGCGGGAGGGTAC
>JAICUS010000397.1 GCA_025935735.1 Solirubrobacteraceae bacterium
GGGAGCCGTGGCGCTGGGGGCGCTCTACCTCCGGCGGGGCGGGCGGCCCGGCAACGGCGCCGTCACCGGCATCGCCACCGCCGGCGTCGCGGTCAGCTTCGTGCTCTTCGCGCTAGCGGCGCTCGAGGGCGGCGAGATCCATCACGAGGAGCTGCGCCCGGGCGCGGTGAACGTGGCACCGGCGGCTCCCGACAGCGAGTGAGGACGCCATGAGAGCCCAGCCACTCCTGCTCCTGCTCCTGGCCGCACCCGTGGCGGCGGCCGCCCAGGCGCCGGACGACACCCCCAACGCGGCCGAGCTGTCCGACTCCTCGCTCGCCATGGGGAAGGCACTCTTCCACGGCGCGGGCAACTGCTCGACGTGTCACGGGGAGGCGGGACGCGGAAGCGATCGTGGCGCCAACCTCACCGACGGAGTCTGGCGCCACGGCAACGGGGGCTTTCTGTCGATCGTCGAACAGGTGGTCCACGGCGTGGACCACCCCACGGGAGGGCCGACCACCCCGATGCCCCGGCTGACCGTCGGCCAGCTCAGCTATCGCCAGGCACGGTCGGTCGCGGCCTACGTCTGGACGCTGAGCCACGCCATTCCGGCGTCGCTCAGGCCATCGCCTTCCCCTTCTCGACCACGAACGCGGTAACCATCCCGAACATCCCGTGCTCGCTCTCGGCGTGCGCGAGGATGTGGCAGTGGAAGGCCCAGGTCCCCGGGTTGGTCGCCTTCACCAGCACGTCCCACCGCTCACCCGGCGCGATGTTGAGCGTGTCGCACTTCCAGGGCGCCGGCTGGTCCCACCCGTCCTTCGCGATGACCGTCATGTGCATCCCGTGCAGGTGCATCGGGTGGATCATCATCCCCTCGTTCATGAAGCGGATGCGGACCGTCTGCCCCTGCCTGGCCACGATCGGCTCGGTGGCCGGGAAGCCCTTGCCGTTGAGGGTGAAGCCGTGCGGCCCGTCGTTCAGCACCATCACGTAGTCCACGTCCACCTTCGGCTCGCGGGAGCGGTCCCGCGGCTCGACGACGAAGGCGCCCAGCAGGCCCTTCGAGACCTGGGTCGTCGAGTTGTGGTGCGAGTGGTACATGTGCGAGCCGGCGTTGGGCACCGTGAACTCGTAGGTGTACGTCTCGCCCGGCTTGATCGGGGGCTGGGTGATGAACGGCACGCCGTCCTGGTCGTTGGGCAGCTCGAGGCCGTGGAAGTGGATCGCGGTGGACTGGTCGAGCCGGTTGGTGAGGTTGACCCGCACCCGGTCGCCCTCGCGGACGCGGATCTGCGGGCCCGGCACCTGGCCATTGTAGGCCCAGGCCTTTGCGTGCGAGCCCGGCGCGTACTCCCAGTCGATCTCGCTGCAGGTCAGGTCGAACACCTTCACGCCCTTCTCGAGCCGCGGCTCCATCGGCTGGTTGCCCTTCCCCGCCGTCTTCGCCGGGAAGGCCTTGATCCCCTTCTCGTGCATCGCGTCCATCTGGTCGGCCCGCTCGCGCGCGGTGGGCGCGGGCGCGGCCGGCTTCGCCGGCGGTGCCGGCGGCGCGGCCACGGCCCTGGCGTCGTTGCACGAGGCGAGCGCCGAGACGACGGGCAGGGTGAGTGCGGCGGCCGCGCCCTTCATCAGGAAGTCGCGGCGGGAGGCGGGGGAGGCGTCGGTTCGGGCGGTCACGTGTTCTCTCCGGGTTGGTCTGGTCATCCGATCCGCGCCAACGATACCGGCCGCCGGATGAAGCGACGGTTGGGGGCTGGTGAAGGTCTCTTCACGAGCCGGGTTGACCGGATCCGTCAATTACGACTTAATTGGCCGCAATTCACATGGATCGCTCATTCTCGACGAGGAAATCACCCGGATGTCGCTGAACCGAGTCGCCGCGCTCTCCTTTCTCCTCCTTCCCCTTTCTCTCAGCTCCCTCGCCGCGCAGTCCGACGCCGCCACCACCCTGGGCGGCTACGGCGAGGTGCATTACGTGAACGCGAGCGGTCCCGGCACGCCGGGCCAGGCGACCCTCCGGCGGTTCGTCCTCTACGTCGCGCATTCCTTCAGCGACCGCATCTCCATGCGCTCCGAGGTCGAGATCGAGGACGCGCGCGTCGAGGCCGGCTCTCCCGCGGGTGAGGTCGCGATCGAGCAGCTTTACCTCGACTACCGACTGTCGCCGGCGCTGACCCTTCGCGGCGGTCTCCTCCTTCCGCCGGTCGGCATCGTCAACGAGACGCACGAGCCGCCCACCTTCAACGGCGTCGAGCGCCCCGATTTCGATCACGACGTGATTCCGACGACCTGGCGCGAGATCGGCGTCGGCGCAGCGGGCGCGGTGCCGGGGCTGCAGGGGCTCAACTACCGGCTCTACCTGGTGAACGGACTGGTGGCCGCCGGCTTCTCCAGCGACGAGGGGATCCGCGAGGGTCGGCAGGAGGGGCAGGACGCGGTGTTCGCGAACCCGTCGCTCACCGGCCGGCTCGAGTACGTGCGGCCCGGGGTCCGGGTCGGCGGTTCCTTCTGGTACGGCGGCTCGGCCGCGCAGGATCCCCCCCTCGGCGACGGCACCTTCGACAACGCCGTCGGCCTCGTCTCGGCCGACGCCCGGCTCGAGGGCGGCGGGTTCGCGCTCCGCGGCGTCTTCGCCACCGTGCACATCGCCGACGCCGATCGTATCAACGCCGCGTACGGCGGCCAGGTGGCGAGCCGCATCACCGGGGGCTACGTGGAAGGCGCGTACAACCTCCTCCGCCCGCTGGCGCCGCATTCCGCGCAGGCGCTCAGCGCCTTCGTCCGTCACGAGCGCTACGACACGCAGGCGGAGGTGCCGGCAGGCGTCACCCGCGACGACGCGCTCGCGCGCCGCTACACCACCATCGGCCTCACCTACAAGCCGATCTGGAACATCGCCGTCAAGGGCGACTACCAGCTCCGCCGGAACCGCGCGCACGCGGGGGAGGACGAGGTGTTCCGCCTCGGGCTCGGCTACCAGTTTTGACCGGGAGAGTCGCCGCGCCGCTCGTGCTGCTCGCCCTGGCGGGAGTCATGCCTGTCAGGGCGCAGGACCCCGGTCCCGCGAAGGTCACCGCTTCGGTGCGTCGGCTCTTCGGCGCGGGGGTGCGGATCGACAGTCTCCATGCGGACTCGGCGCTCGTGCTGCGCCTCGCGCGGAACGATTCGCTGCTGGGGTTCGCGCGGGTCGGCAACGTGCGCGGCAAGGACCAGCCGATCACGTGGCTGGTCGCGGTGGATCCCTCGCTCCGGCTCCGCGACGTGGACATCCTCGTCTACCGCGAGCCGTATGGTGGCGAGGTGGCGTATGAGGCGTGGCGCCGGCAGTTCCGCGGGAAGGGGCCCGACGCGCCGCTCGCCGTGGGGCGCGACATCCAGGGAAT
Source organism: Solirubrobacteraceae bacterium (assembly GCA_025935735.1). The sequence goes on from JAICUS010000397.1 coordinate 3,369, forward strand.
CTCCGGCGCCACCATCAGCGTGAACGCGGTGACGCTCGCCGTGCGGCGGACGATGGCCGACTTCGCGGTCTGGCGGGCGAAGGGACTGCTCCGGTGACGTGGCGCGAGCTGCCGCGCGAGCTCCGGACCCTGGCACGCTGGCTCACCGTGGTGCAGATGGTCGGGTACGCCGTGGCCCTCGTGCAGGTCCGCTTCACCACCCACCTGACGCCGGGCGGCGTCGCGGCGCGCTACCGGGGGAGCGACGTGGCGGCGGCCGATGGCGCGATGCAGTTCGGCAAGTCGTTCGCCGAGATGCTGACGACCACCCACACGCACCTGCTGAGCATGAGCGCGATCTTCGCCCTGAGCGGCGCCTGCCTCGCGCTCTGCGGCGCGCCCGCGTCCCCCGTCCGGCGCTTCCTGATCGCGGAGCCGTTCGGGGCCCTGCTCGTGTCCTTCAGCGCCATGTGGCTCATGCGGTACGCCGACCCGCGCTTCGCCTGGCTCCTCATGGCGTCGAGCACCGTCATGGCCATCACCTTCTATCTCCAGTCGTTCATCATCCTGCGCGACCTGCATCGCGCGGAGCGGAGCGCGTCGTGAACCGCCGCGAGTTCGGCCGGCTGGTCGCGGGTTCGGCCGCCGGGTTCTGGCTGCCGGGCAGGGCGCCCCTGGGCCCCGTCTTCACCGGCGACGTGCGGGTCGAGCGCTGGTCGTGGGCCATGGGCCAGCCGGTGCGCCTCGTGCTCCACGCCGCGTCCGAGGATGCCGGCTACGAGGTGGCGCAGGCCGTCTTCGGCGAGCTCCGCCGGATCGAGGCGCGGCTCTCGGTGTTCGACGACGCGAGCGACGTGGCGGAGCTCAACCGGCGCGCGGGACGAGGGCCGGTCGCGGTGGGACCCGACCTCGTGCACATCCTCGCCGAGGCCGGGCGCTTCGAACGCCTCACCAGCGGCGCCTTCAACCTGGCGGTCGAGCCGCTGATGCGCGCCTGGGGTTTCCGTTCCCCGCGCGCCACGCCTCCGTCGGCCCGCGAGCTCCGTGAGGCGGAGGACGCGGTGCGCCACGCCACGGTCGAGCTCAGCGGCAGTCGCGCGTCGCTCGGCGCGAGCCACGCGGCGGTCGACACGGGCGGCATCGCCGTCGGGTACGCACTCGACCGCGCCGCCGCCCTCCTCCGCGCGGCCGGCATCCGCCGCGCTCTCCTCGACATCTCCGGCGACTGCATCGCGCTTGGCGCACCGCCAGGCGAGCGGGCCTGGGTCATCGAGATCGTGGACTCGTCCGACGCGCGCCCCGTCGGCACCGTCCCGCTCCGCGACGCCGCCCTCGCCACCTCGGCCAACACCGTGACGGCGGTGCACTTCGGCGCCATGACGGTGGGCCACGTGATGAATCCCGCGACCGGCATCGCCGCGAGCGCGCTGTCGCAGGCCACCGTGACGGCACCCACCGGAATCGCCGCCGACGCGCTCTCCACCGCCATGCTCGTTTCCGGCCTTTCCTACCCCCGCACGACCGCGGTCCGCACCTGCGCGGCCCGCTGTCAGCCGACCCCGCCCGCCGCTATCTTCCGGTAGTCGCGAGCGCCTCCCGGCGCCTCCCGTTTTCCTCAGGCGGAGCAGTCGGTGGACACCAATCCGTTCGAGACGGCCAACGCGGGTTTTGCGCAGGCCATGTACGAGGAATTCCTCCGCGATCCGGCCGCCGTCGGCGCGGAATGGCGCCGCCTCTTCGAGAGCGGCGTGGTCGGTGAGCGCCCGCCCACGAACGGTCGCCCCGCTGTGGCGGCGGCCGCCCCGAGTGCGCCCGCCCCGTCCACCGCGCCGCCGGCCGGCGGCGCTCCGGCCTCCGGCGCCCGTCTCCCCATCAAGGGCCCCGCCGCCCGCCTCGTCCAGAACATGGTCGAGAGCCTCACCGTCCCCACCGCGACCACCTTCCGCGAGCTGCCCGTCGCCACCCTCGAGGCGAAGCGGAAGGAGCTGAACGCGGCCCTCGCCGCGGCGGGCGGCGGGAAGATCTCGTTCACCCACATCATCGCGTGGGCCATCGTCCAGGCCACGAAGCAGCATCCGGTCATGGGCCACACGCTGCAGATGGACGGCACCACGCCCGTCCGCGTGGTCCCCGACGGCATCTCCCTCGGCCTGGCGGTGGACGTGACGCGGAAGGACGGAAGCCGCGGCCTCGTCGTCCCCGTCATCCGCCACGCGGAGGCCATGGACTTCGCCGCCTTCCACGCGGCCTACGAGGCGCTGGTCGAGAAGGCCCGCACCAACAAGCTCATGCCCGACGACTTCGTCGGCGCCACCATGTCGCTCACCAACCCCGGCGGGCTCGGCACCGTCGCGTCGGTGCCGCGGCTCATGGCCGGCCAGGGGAGCATCATCGCCGTCGGCTCGATCGCCTATCCGCCGGAGTTCGCCGCCACCGCCCCCGAGCGCCTCAGGGAGCTGGGCATCGGCAAGGTGATGACGGTGACCAGCACCTACGA
>JAICUS010000232.1 GCA_025935735.1 Solirubrobacteraceae bacterium
GCGGCTGCTCTCCGGCTTCGCGCGCTCGGCGGTCGAGCAGCGCGCGGCCGCGTTCGCCCCGGCGGCGCGCGCCCAAGGGGCGAGCGACAACCGCCGGTCGCAGGCCAACGGCTGCCCGGTCGACCACGGCTCCAACGTGCGCCTCAACCAGGACTGCCTGAACCTCACCGACCCCGACCTCCAGGGCCGCGGCCAGGCGCAGAACGAGACGGCGATCGCCCAGGACCCGAGCGACCCGGACCGGATGGTCGCGTCCTCGAACGACTACCGGCGCGGCGACGCCAACTGCTACACGTACTACTCCTCCGACGGCGGGCGCAACTGGCAGGACTCGACGCCGCCGATGGGCTTCACCCGCGGCACGGCGTTCGGCGGCGCGGCCCGCCAGTACTGGCAGGCCGGCGGCGACACCTCGGTCGCCTTCGACACCGAGGGCAACGCCTACCTGGCCTGCCAGATGTTCATGCGCGGCGCCGGGGCGACGAACAACCCCGACCAGTCGAGCGCGTTCTACGTCTTCCGCTCCACCGGCACCGGCGGCGCGTCGTGGAACTTCCCCGCGCGGCCGGTGGCCGAGCACGACGACGTGGCCGGCGCGGGGGACACCCTGCTCGACAAGGAGTACCTGACCGTCGACGACAACCTGCGCAGCCCGTTCCGGGACCGCCTGTACGTCACCTGGACGCTGTTCGCCGCCGACGGCACCGCGTACATCTACGAGGCGTACTCGAGCGACCACGGCGAGAGCTTCAGCTCGCCCAAGCTCGTCAGCGCCACCAGCGCGCTGTGCACCAACACGCAGGGCGGCCCGACGCCGCAGGGCACGTGCAACAGCAACCAGTTCTCGCAGCCGTTCACCGGCCCCGACGGCGCGCTCTACGTGGTCTGGGACAACTACAACCTGACCGGCGTGCGCCCGGGCGAGGGCGACGAGGGCGGCGGTGACGGCGGCGACGCGAGCCGCAACGCCGCGCCGGCCGCGGTCGACAACCGCGGCCAGGTCCTGCTGGCCAAGTCGACCGACGGCGGTAACACGTTCTCGGCGCCGGTCAAGGTGAGCGACTACTACGACCTGCCCGACTGCGTGACCTACCAGGGGGAGGACCCCGGCGTGGGCTGCGTGCCGGAGAAGGGGGAGACGCACGACTCGATCTTCCGCGCGGCCAACTACCCCGTCGGCGCCGTCAACCCGCGCGACCCGAGCGAGATCGACGTCACGGTCGCCAGCTACATCAACCGCCACTCCAACGAGACGCGGCGCAACCCCTGCGTCCCGCAGGGCTACAACCCGGACACGTTCCAGCCGCTCTACACCGGCGTCAAGACCCCGGGGGCGTGCAACAACGACATCGTGATCAGCCGTTCGGGCAACGGCGGGCGCTCGTTCACCGGCGGCTCGAGGGACGTGCGCACGCTGCCCGCCGCGCGCGACGGCGACAACCAGACCGACCAGTTCTGGCAGTGGGCGGCGTTCGACCGGCGGGGCCGCCTGGCCGTGTCGTTCTACGACCGCGCCTACGGCGACGACGAGCAGACGGGGTTCTCGGACCTCAGCCTGTCGGGCACGCGCGACGGGGTGAACTTCGGCACCACGCGCGTGACCACGGCGTCGATGCCGCCCGAGAGCCAGTTCGAGGGCGACTTCTTCGGCGACTACAGCGGGCTGACGGCCGACGACGTGGCGCACCCGGCCTGGGCGGACAGCCGCGACCCGGACCTGTTCGTGTGCCGCGACTCGGCCGGTCACGTCACTCAGCCGCCGAGCGTCTGCACCGCCGGGGCCGACAATGCCCCGTACGCCAACGACGAGAACGTGTTCACGGACGCGGTGGCGATCCCGCTGCGGTGAGCCGCGGCGGTCCGGGCGGCGGCGTGCGCCGCCGCCGCCCGGGCCATGTCACAGCGGCGCGAGATGTGCAACTGATGCACTTGCAGTGAGGAACTTCGACGCGCTCGGCCGGCGGCTCTCCGCCCGGCGGCGGGCGGACGCCCCGCTCCGCGCCGCGGCGGCGCCGCCTCCGCGCCGGCGGCCGATGTCGCGGCGGCTCGCGCGCTTCGTCGACGGGTTCGCGGCCGAGCTGTCGGCGGCGGCGCGGCGTTCCCGGCGGCGCTGAGGTCAGGTCACCGGCGGCGGGTCGCCCTCGGCGCTGGCCAGCAGCGGCGGGTCCCACTCGCACACCGTGCAGGCGTGGCGGAACGCGGAGCGCGCGAAGGTGAGCGCCGCCGCGCCGGGATCCGGGCTCGCGACCACGTCATCCCAGTCGAGCACGTACTCGCCCAGCGCGCCGTCCCAGCGCGCGGCGTCCGGCTCCAGGCGCGCCTCCTGGAAGTCGTCGCGCGGCGGGTGGGTGTAGGCGTAGAACGCGGGCCGGTCGTAGCGGCCGTCGCCCGGCCACCAGCCGACGGCCACCTCCTGCGCGTCCATCGCGTTGCGCATGATGAAGTCGTCCGACGGCGGGGCGGCGGGCTCGCCGGAGAAGAGGTTCACCGCCAGGTCGAACGAGCCCCACCAGGCGTTGACCGGCGTCGAGCGGCCGCGGTAGGGCGCGCGGAACGCCGCCAGTGCGAGCGCCGCCCGGGTGGCCGCGGCGAAGTAGCGCTCCACCTGGGTCTCGTCGTAGCGGGCGTGCTCGGAGTCCTCGTCGAGCGCGACGGTCCAGGCGACCTCCTGCGGCGTGGGGTCGATCTCCACCGGCCCGGCCAGCTCGCGCACGGCGGCGAGCACGTCGCGGGTCACGTCGCCCACCGCCCGGTGCGGGGTCAGCGCCACCTTGTGCCGCCCGCCGGCGCTGTGCTCGGCGACCGCCACGTGCCGGTGCAGGTCGAGCACGAGCGCGAACGCGCCCGATCCATCCGGCGCCGGCAGCGGCGGCGTCTCCCAGCCGCGCGCGGTCAGCCGCAGCGCCGCGTGCTGCAGCTGCGGCTCGGGAGGCGCGTAGACGGCGGCGAGCTTGCCCAGCACCTGCGTGTGCGCGTGCAGCGTGTCGCACGTCTCCCGCCAGCTCGCATAGGTGCCGAGCGCCGGCCAGCTCATGGCGCGCACCCTACCGGCCGGTAGCGCTCGGCGCCGGTTCGAAAGGGGGTGTCTCGTCGGGGGACATCCGCGGGCGCCGCCGCATGTTCGTGACCGGGCTGCTGGGGTTCAGCGCGGCGTCCGCGCTGTGCGGCGCGGCGCCCACGATCGGCGTGCTGATCGCCGCGCGCGCCCTGCTCGGGCTGGCCTGGCGCTCGGTGTTCCTGGTCAACGTGCCGGTCGGGCTGGCCGCCGCCGTCGCCGCGCTGCGGGTGCTGCCGGCGGACCGGCCGGAGGCGGGCACGCGGCTCGACCTGGGCGGCGTGGGGCTGCTCGTGGCGGCGCTGGCGCTGCTCGCCGTGCCGCTGCTGGAGGGCCGCAGCGCCGGCTGGCCGGCCTGGGCGTTCGCCTCGCTCGTCCTCGCCGTGCCGGCCTGGGCCGCCTTCGCCGCCTACGAGCGCCGTGTCGACGCGCGCGGCGGCGCGGCGCTCGTGCCGCCGCGGCTGTTCCGCAACCGCAGCTTCGCCGGCGGCATCCCGATCGCGCTGCTGTTCATGCTCTCCTACGCCGGCTTCCTGCTGCTGCTGGCGATCTACCTGCAGGCCGGGCTGCACTTCTCGCCGCTGCACGCCGGCGCCGTCTACACGCCCTCGGCCGTGGGCTTCTTCCTCGCCTCGCTGGCCGCGCCGCGGCTCGTGCCGCTGCTCGGCCGCCACGTGCTCACGGTCGGCTACGTCGTGGCGGCCCTCGGGCTGCTCGGCGCCGCGGGCACGGTGGCCGCGGCCGGCGCCGAGCTCAGCGGCTGGGAGCTCGGGCCGACCCTGTTCGTGGCCGGCATCGGCCAGGGCCTGGGGCTGAGCCCGCTGGTCGGGACGATCATCTCCGGCCTGGCGCCCGAGGAGGCGGGCTCGGGCGCCGGCGTGGTCACGACGACGCTGCAGGCCGGCAACGTCCTCGGCGTGGGGCTCGGCGGCCTGGGCGGCGGCCCAGCCGGGCAGGCGCTCGATGAGCGTGCTGCCGCAGGTGACCCGGATGACCACGGGCCGCGCGCCCGCGGACCCGGAGTTCGCCGCGGCGTGGGAGGCGTTCCTGCGCGAGGTGGGCGCGCGGCTGGGGCCGGTCAGCGGCCGGCCATCACCGCCTGCGTCTGGGCCGACGTGGTGACCGGCACGATCTCGAACCGCGTGAGGTCGGTCCAGCCGGCGATCCACTCCTGCAGCCGCGCCGCATCGTCGCACTCCATGACCTGGAAGCAGCCGCTCAGGTCGGCGCGCACCCAGCTGTCGACGTAGCGCAGACCGTCCGGCAGCGAGCGCCCGCCCTCGCGGACGCGCGCGTAGATGTCCGCGACCGCGTCGTCGCGGAAGCGCTCGATGACCATGAAGAGCATCGCCGCACTCTGTCATGCGGGGGTCTTGCGCTTGCCGTCCTTGATCTCGGCCAGCGTCTGCTCCAGCGCGGCCATCAGGTCGGGCACGGGAGAGGTGTCGTCCTCGCGCTCGGGCGCCTTGACCGTCTCGCCCTTCTCCTTGCGCTTGATCACGCGCTTCAGGCGCTGCTGGTAGCGGTCCTTGTAGCGGGAGGGGTCCCAGTCGCAGGCCAGCGCCTCGATCACCGCCACGGCCTGGTCGACCTGCTTCTTGGACGGCTTGGCCTTCTTGGTCGGCGTGGGGACGGCCTTGGTCTCGCGCACCTCGTCGTGGAAGCGCAGCGTGGTCAGCACGAGCCGCTCGTCGCGCTCGCGGATCAGCACGAGGTACTCCTTGGTGCGCATGACGAAGCGGCCGAGCGCGGCGCCCTCGGACTTCGCCATGACCTCCAGCAGCAGCCGGTAGGCGCGCTGGGTGCCCTCGCTGTCGCCGGCCGGCATGAGGATGTAGGGGTGGTCGAAGTAGATCGGATCGACGTCCTGGAGGTCGACGAACGCCTCGATGTCGATCGTCCGCGTCTTGCGCGGCGCGGCCGTGGCCAGCTCGGCGTCGGTGAGCACGACCTGGTCGCCGTCGTCGGTCTCGAAGCCGTGGCCGATCTCGTCGTAGCCGACCTCCGTGTCCTCCTCCTTGCAGAACCGCCGCGTCTCGACGGGCGTGTGATCGGAGTCATGGAGCTGGCGGAAGTGCACGTCGGTGTCCTTGACGCCGCTGAACAGCTGCACGGGCACGTTGACGAGCCCGAACGACAGCGAGCCGGTCCAGATCGAGCGGGGCATCAGGCGAGGCTCGCCTCCAGCGCGGCCATCAGGTCGTCCGGCTGCGCCTCCTCGGGCTCCTCGGGCGCCTCGATCTGCTTGCCGGACGCCTTGCGCTCGATCAGCTTCTCCACCTCGCGCCGGTGCTCGTCCGCGTAGTCGCTCGGGTCGAAGTCGGTGTGCAGCCCCTTCACGAGCTTGCCGGCCATGTCGATCTCCTTCTTGCCCGGGTTGCGGCTCACGCGCGGGAGCTTCAGCGAGCCCGGGTCGACGAGGTCGGCGGCGAAGCGCATCGTGTGCAGCGCCAGCACGTCCGCGAGCGGCCGGACGATCACCGTGCGCTCGCGGTTGTGGAACACCCAGCGGCCGACGCCGGCGCGGCCGGAGCGCTCCAGCGCCGCGGCCAGCAGCGCATAGGCGTCCTTGCCGTCGTCGCCCGCGCCCAGGTAGTAGGTGCGCTCGTAGAACACCGGGTCGATCTCGTCGGCCGGCACGAAGTGGTCGACCTCGAGCAGCCGGGTCTGCGCGCCCGCGGCCGCGGCGATCTCGTCGTCGGTCAGCTCGACCCACTCGCCCTTGCGGACCTCGAAGCCCTTGACGATGTGGTCGTAGTCGACCTCCTTGTCGTCGTTGGGGCAGATCCGCCGGTGCTCGATCCGGCTGCCGTCCTCCAGGTGCACCTCGTGGAAGTGCACGGTCTTGGACTCGGTGGCCGTGTAGACCTTGACGGGCACGCGGATGAGCCCGAAGGAGATGGTGCCGTTCCACAGCGAGCGGGGAGCCATCACGCGCGCCCGAAGGTCTCGGCCGCGGCCTGGGTGCGCAGCTCGCCGAGGCGCTCGAGCTGGGAGCGCGCGCGGTCGGCCAGCTCGCCGAAGTCGATGTCGGCGAGCCGCGGGTCGCCGCCCCGGGTCTCGGACAGCGAAACCCAGAGAGAGAGTTTGCCAGTGACCCCGAGAATCAGTGACTCGATCTCCTCCAGGCGGCCGAGCGCGTGGCGGTCGAGCAGCCAGGGCAGCGGCAGCACGCGGCGCGCCTTCTCCACCCCCCACCCGGCGAGCATCCGCAGGTGGTCGCGGCCCATCTCGAGACGGTCCATGACCTCCTGGAGCGTGTCGCGGTCGGCCGCGATCTCGCCGGCGATCTCGGCCATCTCGGCGCCGTAGCCGTTGCCCTCGTTGTCGCGCGCGATGCGCCGCGCGAGGTCGAGCCCGGCGGTCGCGCCGGCCAGGTGGTCGTTGAGGTAGGTGGAAAGTCGATCCCCGTTGAGCAGCAGCACGAGGCTCCTCTACCCGCGCCCGGGCTTCTAGGCTTCATCGCATGGCGACGACGCAGCAGGAGAACACCGGAGCGGGACTCGACCGCGAGGTGATGCTCGTCGCGACGGTGGTCGTGCTCGGCGCGATCATGTCGATCCTCGACGTGACGGTCGTCAACGTGGCGATCAACACGCTCGCGAAGGAGTTCAAGACCACCCTGCCGACGATCCAGTGGGTGGCCACCGGCTACACGCTGGCGCTGGCCACGGTGATCCCGCTGACCGGCTGGGCGGCGGACCGGTTCGGCACCAAGCGGCTGTACATGATCTCGCTGGTCCTGTTCGCCTGCGGCTCGGCGCTGTCCGGGCTCGCCTGGTCGGCCGAGTCGCTGATCGCCTTCCGCGTCCTGCAGGGCTTCGGCGGCGGCATGATCATGCCGGCGGGCATGACGATCCTCACCCGCGCCGCCGGCACCGACCGGGTCGGCCGCGTGATGGCGATCATCGGCGTGCCGATGCTGCTGGGTCCGATCTGCGGGCCGATCCTCGGCGGCTGGCTGATCACCTCGTTCTCCTGGCGCTGGATCTTCTTCATCAACCTGCCGATCGCCGTCGCGGCGGTCACCGCGGCCTGGCGGATCCTGCCGCGCGACGTGTCCAAGCACGACGAGCGGCTCGACGTGCTGGGCTTCCTGCTGCTCTCGCCCAGCCTCGCCGCGATCATCTACGGGCTGGCCGAGTCCGGCTCCTCCGGCGGCTTCGGCACGGCCAAGGTGATCGTCCCGATCGTCTGCGGCGCGATCGTCCTGACGCTGTTCGTCTTCCACGAGCTGCGCGCGACGCAGCCGCTGATCGACCTGCGGCTGTATCTGAATCGCATCTTCACGGTCTCGTCGATCACGCTGGTCCTGCTGGTGGTCAGCGTCTTCGGCGGCATGCTGCTGCTGCCGCTGTACCTGCAGGTGGTGCGCGGCGAGTCGGCGATGGACACCGGCCTGCTGCTCGCGCCGCAGGGGTTCGGGGCGATGCTCTCGATGCCGATCGCCGGCCGGCTGACCGACCGCACCGGGGTGGGCAAGATCGTGCCGTTCGGCCTCGTCCTGGTCGGGCTCTCGTTCCTGGCGCTGACCCAGCTGTCGGCCGACACGTCCTACGTGTGGTTCGGCGTCGTGCTGTGGGTGATGGGCCTCGGGATGGGCGCGACGATGATGCCCACGTTCTCCGGGGCGATGCAGACGCTGCGCCAGTCCGACGTCGCGCGGGCGAGCACGACGCTGAACATCCAGCAGCAGGTGGGCGCGTCGATCGGCACCGCCGTGCTCAGCGTGCTGCTGGCCAACGCGATCTCCTCGCGCCTCGGCGGCCACGGCGGCATCGGCGGCGCCACCGCGGCGGTCCCGCCGGGGCAGCGGGCGGCGGTCATGGAGAAGCTGGCGGACGCGTTCGGCCACACCTACTGGTGGGCGCTCGCGCTGGTCATCGTGGCGTTCTGCGTGGCCACGCCGCTGCTGCCCAAACGCAAGCCGGCGCCGGTCGGCGACGCGTCCGACGCGCCGCCCATGCTCATGGGCTGATGCGGCTGCGGCGGCTGCCGGCCGAGCCGGACGCGGTCGCGCCCGACGGCTCGGCGGTGCGCGTGCTGCTCGCGCTGGGCGGCGGGAGCATGGCGCACTTCGAGCTGGCGGCCGGGCAGACCTCCCTGGCGGTCCGCCACCGCACGGTCGAGGAGCTCTGGTACTTCGTCGGCGGCCGCGGAGAGATGTGGCGGCGCGACGCTGGCGGGCGCGAGGCGGTCGACGCGGTCGAGCCGGGCGTCAGCCTCGACATCCCGCTGGGCACGAGCTTCCAGTTCCGCGCGCTGGGCACCGAGCCGCTGCGCGCGGTCGGCGTGACCATGCCGCCATGGCCGGGGGAGGACGAGGCGGAGCTCGTGGACGGCCCCTGGAGCTAGGCGGGAGCCCGGATCGCGGTGCGCAGATGGGTGTCCTGCGCCGTGCGGGGCCCGGCGAACGGCCGGCTGGGTAGGCCGGCGGTCGGGCTTGGGTCGATCTCGAGGGTCGGGTATGGGCGTTTTGCCCGCAGCATCACGAGATTCGATCAGTACCGCGCACCGCGACGATGCACCCCTTTCACGTGTGTGCACTAAGTCGCGGTATACGCGACTGAAGTGACTCAACCGGAATAGTCGGGATTGGCGATCGATCACCCGACCCGCCCGGCCGCCAGGAGGGACCACCGCCCTACCCAGCC
>JAICUS010000790.1 GCA_025935735.1 Solirubrobacteraceae bacterium
ACTGTGACAGCGCATGTCTATTACTTGCGGAGATCCAGCGGCGACACCGTGCTTCGGTTCGTCCGTAATCCTCAATGTCATTGACGACAAGATGGGAGGCCTATCGCTTGAACATGCGTGAGACGACTCCACTGCCGGAGAAGCCGTCCAGGATCCGAAGGCGGTCGCGCCCAACTCGCGAGTGCACTGCGAAGAGGATGACCGCCGTGGCGGACGCGAGCTAGTGGAGTGTCAGGCAACGTTCGCCGGCTTGACGCCGCCGGCGGGTTGTCCGCGAACGGCCCGCCCGCGGCTGGCCGCGGTGCGTTGTCGCATTTGTCGGCCTCAGCCCGACGTGGGCGACACGCGCGGCGGCCGGACGGTCGATCCTGGACGGCGATGAGCGAACCGGCCGGAGGTGAGAGCGATTCGACCATACCCTCGCGGCTGCCGGGCGCGCCGGGGTTCGACCGCCTCGCACCCGGCCGGCCGTTCGCCGGTCCAGGCACGCCGCGCGGTTCGCCGCGGCGAGCTTCGCGCCGGCCGCTGACCGCCCCGGTCGAGAGCGGCCGCCGTGCGCGCGCACACGGCCATCCCGACCCGGCAAGCGTTGCCGGGTGCTCCACTAGCTTTGCCGCGTGGGCCGAGCAAGCCGCACTCGACTGGTTCACCGTTGAGAGGATCGACGAGACGACGTTCCATACTCCCGGCCACTCTCCCGGGCACATCGCCTTCCACGAGCCCGAACGCGAGTACCTCGTCACCGGCGACGTCCTCTACCGGGGCACGCTCCACGCCTCCTACGAGAGCACGGACCCGGTCGCCTTCGCCCGCTCGATCGACAAGCTCTGCGAACTCGACCGCGTCGCCACGATCCTGCCCGGGCACAACGAGTTCAGCCTCGCCCGCGACGACCTCGCGCTTGCGCAGGCTTCATTCCACGCCATCGAACGCAAGGGCGCGCTTCACCACGGCGGCGGATTGCACGAATTCGGTCCGATCTCCATCCGTTTTTAGGGCTCGGCCGCAGGCCTCAAGACCGTCGCACCTGACGGCTGTCCTTGTGAACCGAGCTCTTAGGGCGGCCGCGCCGGAGTGCGGCCGCCCACAGGCTCACGGGTTCGTGGTCGACAGCGTGAACGTCAGCGTCTTGCTGTAGCTGCCGGTCCGCAGGGCGTCCATGCGGTCGATGTGCTGCTGGAAGCCCAGCGCGACCTGGTCGGCGGACACCGGCCCGGCGAACGTCAGCACGGTCAGCGGCGAGTTGCTGACCGCGCCGAAGGCGCCGCCGTTGGCGTCGGCCTGCAGGGCCGACGGCAGGACGAAGCCGCCGTTGACCAAGTGGCCCGGGTGGGCCGTGTCGGGATCGGAGACGCTCAGCGCGGCATCGGCTGCGCTCGAGGTCACCGTCGCCGTGCCGGTGGCGCTGTAGTCCTTCGTCACGCCCGGCGAGAACGGCCCGAACGAGGCCGGCGCGCCCAGCGTCAGCGCCAGCGTGGCCGGCACCGTGCCGCCCACCGTGGTCGTCGGCGCCGGGACGATCTTCACGTCGGCGTGCGAGATGTCGAAGAACACGTTGCCCACGGCCTCGACCTTGAAGCGCGCCGCGTCGGCGCTCACGTCGGGCAGGACGACCCGCGCGGAGCCGGTGTTCGGCACCGCGGTGGCCAGCACGTACGGGTAGCTCATGCCGCCGTCGGTCGACAGGCTGATCTTCACCTGCGCCGCGCTGACCGGCGGCTGGTCGGTGCCCGCGACGTCCCAGCGGACCGTCTGCGGCGACTGCGCGTACATCGTCTGCGCGATCCCCGGCGCGGTGACCCGGAACGGGCCGGCCAGCGGAGCGACCGTCACCTTCGTGTCCGCGCGCCCGATCCCGCCGCCGCCCGGGCGGTAGTCCCGGGCGGTCAGGCGGAAGTTCATCGTGCGGTCACCGAGCACGCCCACCCAGTCGGCGGTGGGCAGGAACTCCGAGTAGCAGTCCACGATGGTCGCCGGCACCGGGTCGGTGGCGGCCGCGGTGTCCGGCGGGCACAGGCCCGTCGCCGCGTCGGTGTTGTCGGCCACGATCTGCGCCATGTCCGGGAACACCCGCGTCGGGTTGGAGTCGACGTGGTTCTCCCCGGGCGAGGGGGAGAGCAGCGTGTCCGTCGGGGAGACCACGGCGCGGGTGCCGAACTGCCGGAACAGCGGGCCGTTGGTCTTGGTGTTGCTGGTCAGCGCCGTGCCGCCGCTCACCGCGCTCGGGCCGACGTCGTTCTGCTCCCACATGTAC
>JAICUS010000063.1 GCA_025935735.1 Solirubrobacteraceae bacterium
CGCTCCACGCCCGAGGGCGCGCGCGACTTCCTCGTGCCCTCCCGGCTGAGCCTCGGCTCGTTCTACGCGCTGCCGCAGTCGCCGCAGCTGTTCAAGCAGCTGCTGATGATGTCGGGCTACGAGCGCTACTACCAGATCGCCCGCTGCTTCCGCGACGAGGACCTGCGCGCCGACCGCCAGCCGGAGTTCACCCAGCTCGACCTCGAGATGAGCTTCGTCGACGAGGAGGACGTCCTCGGCGTCACCGAGGGGCTGCTGGCGCGGGTGTTCGAGGAGGCCGGGTTCCCGGCGCCGCGCCCGCCCTGGCCGCGGCTGAGCTACGAGGAGGCGATGGCCCGCTACGGGTCCGACAAGCCGGACCTGCGCTTCGGGCTGGAGATCCACGACCTCGGCGCGGCCGTCGCCGGCACCGAGTTCCGGGTGTTCCAGGCCGGGGTCGTGCGCGGGCTGAACGCCGGCGCGCGGGAGGCGTCGCGCAAGCAGCTGGACGAGCTCACCGAGGTCGTCAAGCGCTTCGGCGCGGGCGGGCTGGTGTGGGCGTTCGTCGAGGAGGACGGCTCGTGGCGCTCGCCGGCGCGCGCGCTGTCCGACGACGAGCGCCGAGCGATCGAGACCGAGTTGGAAGCCAAGCCGGGCGACCTGCTGATGATCGTGGCCGACGCGTCGGCCGAGGTCGTGGCCACGGCGCTGGGCGAGCTGCGGCTGGAGCTCGGGCGCCGCTACGAGCTCATCGACCGCAGCCGCCACGAGCTGCTGTGGGTGGTCGACTTCCCGATGTTCGAGTGGAACGCGGGCGAGAAGCGCTGGGACGCGCTGCACCACCCGTTCACCGCGCCGGTCGGCTCCTTCGAGGACCCGGGCGCGCTGAAGTCCCGCGGCTACGACATCGTGCTCGACGGCTCGGAGATCGGCGGCGGGTCGATCCGCATCAACCGTCCGGAGGTCCAGCAGCAGGTGTTCACGGCGCTCGGCATCTCGGAGGCCGAGGCGGACGCGCGCTTCGGCTTCCTGCTCGACGCGCTGAAGTACGGCGCGCCGCCGCACGGCGGGATCGCGCTGGGCATCGACCGGATCGTGGCCATCCTGGCCGATCGGGACTCGATCCGCGACGTCATCGCCTTCCCGAAGACCGCCAGCGGATCCGACCCGCTGACCGGCGCGCCGGCCGCGGTCGACGCCGCGCAGCTCGCCGAGGTGGGCGTGCGGCTCGCGGTGCCGCCGCCGTCCGCTCAGGGATAAACCCCATCCGGCTCAACTTGACGGGGGGTCCTGCCGATCCTCCGGAACGTGAGCCAGATCTCCCCGCCCGTCCGCTTCCTCCTCGTGGCCGCGATCGCCCTTGTCGCCGCGTGGTTCACGGTGCTGCGCCCGAAGCCGGCGAGCACCGTCGCCCCGGCCGCCACCCCGGCGGCCACCGCCACCGCCACCGGCACGCCGACCGACGGCCTCGGCCGCGCGGTCGCCAAGGCCCGCGGCGCCGCCGCCGCCGAAGAGTCCGCCGCCAAGGCCCACGCCGGCGAGTCGACGGCGCAGGCGCAGCAGCCGCAGACCAAGACGGGGACCGCCACCAAGACCGCCCCCGCGCCGGCCCAGCCGGCCGTCGCGATCCCGGCGGACGTGCTGGCCAAGCTTCCGCAGGACGTCTCTGCCGCCCTGAAGGCGCACGAGACGCTCGTGCTCGGCGTGATCGCCGACGGCGCGAGCACCCTGCGCCCGCTGGCCGACGACGACCGCTACGTGCGCAATGCGCTGCGCAAGGTCAACCGCTACCACGGCCAGGTGCTGGTCAAGCGCGTGCCGGCCGGCTCGCTCGTCCGCTACGCGCCGCTCGTGGGCGACCTGGAGGTCAACCAGACGCCGAGCATCGTGGTCATCGACGGCAAGCTGCGCGGCACCGTGCTCACCGGCTACGCCGACCGGATCTCGATCAACCAGGCGATCGCCGACGCGCGCGCCGCGACGATCCACCCGCTGATCACCGATCCGTACCTGAGCAAGCTCAGCGCGACCTGCACCCGGTGGCAGACCCACCAGGACCGCTGGTCGTACCCGACGATCCCGGGCAACAAGGCGCTGAAGTCCTCGATGGACCGCCGCGTCCGGCTCGAGAACCACTATCGCGCGGTGTTCACCAACATCGCCGCGCCGAAGCGCTGGCGCTCGCTGAAGGCCCAGTTCGTCGCGGCGCTGAAGAGCTACGACACCTCGCTCGCCGGCCAGGCGAAGGCGATCAAGGCGCACGACACCAAGGCCTGGGTCACGGCGACCGAGAGCTTCGACACCGGCCGCTTCCGCAAGCTGGACGCGCGCATGGACCGCCTGGGCGTCACCGGCTGCGTCAACAACCGCCGGTCCTAGACTCGCCTTCATAGAGCGGTTCGCCGAGCACCTCTCCGCGCCGTACAAGCGCGGGCACACTCCGCCGGACGCCCTGCACGGGGCGGCCGGCGGCGCCGCGTGCGGGGACCTCGTCCGGATCTCGGTGCGCGTGGACGGCGACCGGGTGTCCGCGGGGTTCGACGCGTCGGGCTGCGGGGCCGCCATCGCGGCGGGCTCGGCGGCGGTGACGCTCGTCGACGGCGCGACCGTCTTCGCGGCCGCGCGGGTCGGGACCCGGGAGATCTCCGAGGAGCTCGGCGGGCTCTCGCCGGGCAAGCTGCACGCCGCCGACCTGGCCGCGGACGCGCTGCACCGGGCGCTCGGCGCCGCGGCGGCCGCGCAGGCCCGCGTTCCCGCCGACGCCGGCCGCACGCTGGTGGCCATGAGCGGCGGCGTCGACTCCGCCGTGGCCGCGCTGCTGGCGGCGCGCTCGGGCCGCGAGGCGGTCGCGGTCACGCTCGAGCTGTGGGCCGACCCGGAGAACGACGCGGGGGCGTCCTGCTGCTCGGCCGTGGCCGTCCGCGTCGCGCGCTCGCTCGCCCACGGGATGGGCCTCCCGCACCTCACGCTCGACCTGCGCGAGGCGTTCCGGGCGGGCGTCGTCGACCCGTTCCTGGCCGGTTACGCCGCGGGGGAGACGCCGAACCCGTGTATCCGCTGCAACGGCCACGTGCGCCTGGACGCGATGCTCGACCTCGCCGGCCGCCTCGGCGCCGCCGACCTGGCCACGGGCCACTACGCCCGGCGGACCGAGGACGGCCTGCTGCGCGCCGGCGCCGATCCGGCCAAGGACCAGGCCTACATGCTCTCCGCGCTCGCGCCGGCCTCGCTGGCCCGGATGCGCTTCCCGCTCGGCGAGCTGACCAAGCCGCAGGTGCGCGCGCTGGCCGCCGACGCCGAGCTGCCGGTGGCGAGCAAGGCCGAGTCGATGGACCTGTGCTTCCTCGCCGGCACCGGCAAGGCGGCGTTCCTGGCCCGCCACGGGGACGTGCGCGACACCGCGGGGGAGATCGTCGACGCGCGCGGCGAGGTGCTCGGCGCCCACCGAGGCCACCACCACTTCACCGTCGGCCAGCGCAAGGGTCTCGGGGTGGCCGCGACCGAGCCGCTCTACGTCCTGCGCACCGACGCCGCCCGCAACCGCGTCGTCGTCGGCCCGCGCGCCGAGCTGGCCGCCCGCCGCGTGCGCGTCCGCGGCGCCCGGCTGCACCGCCCGGCCGCCGAGGTCGACGCCGTCCGCCTGCGCTACCACTCGCGCGCGGTGCCGTGCCGGGTCGCCGAGGGTTCCCGCGGCCGCCTGGAGCTCGAGCTGGGTGAGGACTTCCACGGCGCGGCGCCCGGGCAGGCGGCGTGCCTGCTGCGGGGCGATGTGATCGTGGGGTGGGGGACGATCACGGCGTGACTGTTCGACGCCGCGGCGGGACCGGCGAACTGCTTGCTGGGTAGGGAGGCGGTCCCTTCGGGGCGGCCGGGCGGGATGATCGGTTTTTGCGGGCGACTTCGGTCGTGGGGCTGGTTAGTGTCGTATACCCAGCAAGCAGTTCGCCGAGCCCGCCAGCGCGGCCGGCTTCCACCGGGAACCGCGCGCGCCGGTCAGCCTAGACTCAGCACCCGTGACGTCCTCCGACGAGATCCGCGAGCGCTACCTGGGCTTCTTCGAGGGCCGCGACCACCGGCGGCTGCCGTCCGCGTCGCTCGTCCCGGCCGAGCACGACCCGTCCGTGCTGCTCACCACGGCGGGCATGCACCCGCTCAAGCCGTACTTCCAGGGCCGTGAGAAGCCGCCGCACAACCGGCTGACGTCCTGCCAGAAGTGCTTCCGCACGCCGGACATCGACGTCGTGGGCACGACCACGCGCCACCTGACCTTCTTCGAGATGCTGGGCAACTTCTCGATCGGCGACTACTTCAAGGAGGGCGCGGTCGAGTTCGCCTGGGAGCTCTCGCTGCAGGGCTTCGGGTTCGACCCGGACCTGATCTGGGTGACGGTGTTCGAGGGCGACCCGGAGCTGGGGCTCGGGCCTGACGAGGAGGCGATCGAGGCGTGGGTGAAGATCGGCGTGCCGCGCGAGCGGATCGTCGAGTGCCCGCGCTCGGAGAACTTCTGGCAGGCGGGGCCGATCGGCCCGTGCGGGCCGTGCTCGGAGCTCTACCTGGACCGTGGGCTGGAGTTCGGCAAGCCAGACGACCTGCCCGGCGGCGAGAACGAGCGCTTCCTCGAGTACTGGAACCTCGTGTTCATGCAGTACGAGCAGGACCCGGTGAACGTCCTGGAGCCGCTGCCGGCGCAGAACATCGACACGGGGCTGGGCCTCAACCGGCTCGCCTGCATCCTGCAGGGCACGACGTCGGTGTTCGAGACCGACCAGTTCCTGCCGCTGATCACGCTGGGCGAGCAGCTCTCCGGCCGGCGCTACGGGCACGAGTTCGGCGACGACCGGGCGATGCGGGTGCTGGCCGACCACACGCGCGGGATGTCGTTCCTGGTCGCGGACGGCGTCGTGCCGTCCAACGAGGACCGCGGCTACGTGCTGCGCCGGCTGATGCGCCGGGCGATCGTGCAGGGACGGCGGATCGGCATCGAGCCGGGCTTCCTGCCCCGGTACGCGGAGGTCGTGCGCCAGACGATGGGCGCCGCCTACCCGGAGCTGCACGAGCAGGCGGACACGATCGACATGTGGCTGCGCACCGAGGAGGAGACGTTCAACCGCACGCTCGAGCAGGGCATGCGGCTGCTCGAGGACGTCATCGCCCGGGCACGCGAGCGCGGCGAGGAGGGCATCGGCGCCGACGAGGCGTTCCGGCTGCACGACACCTTCGGCTTCCCGTTCGACCTGACGCTCGAGCTCGCGGCCGAGCAGGGCGTCGGCGTGGACGAGCAGGGCTTCGAGGCGCTGATGGAGGAGCAGCGCGTCCGGGCGCGCGCCTCCGCCGGGCGCGAGAGCCACGAGGACGCGCGCGAGCGGCTGCGCGTCTTCGCCTCGTCGGCGGGCGCTCCGTCCGTGTTCACCGGCTACGAGACGACCGAGCAGGCGACCGCGGTCGCGGCGGTCACCCACCAGGACGGCCGGCTGCTGGCCAAGCTCGTGGAGTCCCCGTTCTACGCCACCGGCGGCGGCCAGGTGCACGACTCCGGCGTGGTCGAGTGCGAGCACGGCGACTGCCGCGCCCGGGTGGTCGACGTGGTGCGCCTGGGCGACGACCAGGCGCTCGTGCTGGAGGGCGAGCTGGGCGAGCTGCACGAGGGGGAGCGGGTGCTGGCGCGCGTCGACGGCGCGGCCCGGCGCGCCACCGAGTGCAACCACACCGCGACGCACCTGCTGCACGCGGCGCTGCGCGAGCGGCTGGGCACGCACGTCCGCCAGGCCGGCTCCTACGTCGGCCCGGACAAGCTGCGCTTCGACTTCACCCACGGCGCGCCGCTCTCCGCGGAGGAGGTCGCGGCGGTCGAGGACCGCGTGAACGAGTGGGTGCTGGCCAACGCGCCCGTGCGCGCGCTCACCACCACGCTCGACGAGGCCCGCTCGCTCGGCGCGATGGCGCTGTTCGGCGAGAAGTACGGCGACGTCGTGCGGATGGTCGAGGTGGGCGACGGGCAGTGGTCGCGCGAGCTGTGCGGCGGCACCCACGTGCGCGGCACGGCGGAGATCGGCGTCTTCAAGATCATCCAGGAGACCTCGAGCGCGGCGAACGTGCGCCGGATCGAGGCGGTGACCGGCCCCGTGGCCGTGCGGCTGCTGCGCAAGCACGACCGCGTGCTGCACGACGCCGCGGTGGCGCTGCGCACGCAGCCGGACGCCGTGGCCGAGGTGGCCGCGGACCGCGAGCGCAAGCGGCGCGAGCTGGAGAAGCAGCTGCGCTCCGGCGGCGGCGCCGCGGCGGCGGAAGCCAAGCTGTCCGACGACGCGATCGTGACCATCGACGGCGTCCGCGCCGTGTTCGAGATCCGCGAGGTGGCCGACCCCAAGGCGCTGCCCGACCTGGCCGACCGGCTCAAGAACCAGCTCGGCGACCCGGCGGTCGTGGTCCTCGGCGCGCCCGGCGAGGGCCGCGCGTCGCTGCTCGTCGCGGCCACGCCCGGCGCGGTGTCGCGCGGGGTGAAGGCCGGCGCGGTGGTCAAGGTCGCGGCCCAGGCGGTCGGCGGGGGCGGCGGCGGGCGCGACACGATGGCCCAGGCGGGCGGCCGGCAGCCGGAGAAGCTGCCCGACGCGCTGGCCGCGGCGCGCGCCGAGATCGAGCGCGCGCTCGCCGGTTGAGGGTCCTCGCGCTCGACTACGGGGCGGCGCGCTGCGGCGCCGCCGTCTCGGACCCGTCCGGCACGCTCGCCACGCCGCTCGAGCCGGTGCTCCGCCCGGCCTCCCGTAAAGGCTTCGCCCAGGTTGTCGCATTGGTGACCTCGCTCGGGGCCGAGCGCGTCGTGGTCGGGCTGCCGCTGTCGCTCTCCGGCGGCGACTCCGCGCAGACCGCCGAGACCCGCGCGTTCGCCGCGCGGCTGGGGGATGCGGTGCGCGTGCCGGTCGAGCTCTACGACGAGCGCTTCACCACCTCGCTGGCCCGCCAGGCGGGCGGATCGGGCTCGCTGGACTCCCGCGCGGCGGCGGTCCTGCTCGAAGAATGGCTGCAGCTGCCGATACAGGGGGTTGATGAACCCCCCCTCGACCACCCCTGACGAGGTCCTCGCCGCAGTCGCGACGGAACCGCTGGACGCGCTGCTGCGGCAGATCGTCAACGGCTACTTCGTGCTGACCGACGGCAACGGCGCGGTCTCGAAGTGGTCGGAGCCGGCGGAGCTGCTGTTCGGGCGCACCGCCGAGGAGATCCTGGGGCAGAGCTTCTTCGCGACGCTGGTCGGCGGCGAGCTGCCGCCCGCCGGGCACGCCTGGCGCGGCTTCCTGGACGCCGGCGAGCCGCCGCGCGTCCCGGGCACGGTCCAGCTGACCGGCCGCTGCACGGACGGCACCGAGTTCCCGATGGAGGCGGTGTTCGTCCCGGTCAAGCTCGACGAGGGCTTCGACTTCTCGCTGTTCCTGGAGGACCTGTCCTTCGACCTGCCGCTGAACCTGATGCTGATGCGCATGCGCCAGCAGCACCCGGTCGTGGTGCGCGCGCTGCGCGGCGGCATCGAGCCGGACGCCCAGCCGTGGGACGGCGGGCGCACCGCCGGCACGTTCGTGGTCTTCAAGCCGCTGCAGCCGACGCCCTGGGTCGAGGCCGAGCTGACCCGCCGTGAGGCCGAGCGCGCCGCCGCCGACGCGGAGGCCGAGGAGCGGCTGACCAACCTCGACCCCGGCATCCAGGGCAGCGTCAACGACCTCGACGACGCGGCCGCCGTGGTCGCTCGCCTGCTGTCCGCGCTGGAGCGCATCGACGACCTGGAGCGCGTGGCCGGCGGGCTGCCGGCGCAGCTCGAGGAGGCGCGCCGCGAGGGCGACCAGCGCGCCGAGGCGCTGCGCGGCGACGTCCAGCGCGCGCTCTCCGCCGTCCCGTCGCAGCTCGACACGACCGAGCAGCTCGCCCGCCTGGAGCGCCTCGAGCGCGCCAAGCTGGACGCCGAGGAGGCCGCGGCCGAGCAGCGCCGCGCGCTGGCCGGCGCCGAGTCGGTGACCGCCAAGCTCGCCACCCGCCTGGACGCGCTGGAGCGCGGCGGGGTCTCCGACGCGCGGCTGTCCGAGGCGATCGCCGCCGCCGAGTCGAAGTTCTCCGCCGCCGTGGCCGCCGCCCGCGCCGCCGTCGAGGCCCGCGTGGCCGCGCTGGAAGGCCCCGACGTCGGCGACCGGATCGAGCGCGTCCGCGCCGAGCACGAGGAGGCCACCGCCGCCGCCCGAGCCGAGCTGGCCGAGGCCGTCGAGCGCCTGGCCCGCGAGCGCGCCGGCGAGCGCGAGGCCGACCGGGCCGAGCTCGCCGCCGCGCTGCAGCTCGTCGAGCGCGTGCAGCGCGATGCCGAGGGCGTGCGCGAGCAGCTCGCCGCCGTCACCGTCGAGCGCGCCACCGCCCAGGGCCTGGCCGGCGACGACCGCCGCCGCCTGGACGAGCTCGCCGCCGAGGCGGACGCGCTGCGTGCCCGGGTGGAGTCGATCCGCGCGGACCGCGACGCCGAGCTGGAGGCGCTGCGCGCCTCGCTGGCCGAGCTGAGCCGCCCGCAGGCCGCCGACGAGGCCGTCGAGCGCCTCGCGGACGAGTTGCGCTCCGCGGTCGGCCGCCACGACGCCGCCCTGCAGGAGCTGGCCGAGCTCGTCGAGCTCCCGGCCCAGATCACCGAGTTCCGCGTGGCCACGGCCGCGCAGATCGCCGAGCTGCGCGACCTCGCGGCCCGCCACGAGGCGACCGCCGCCGAGGTCGCGGCCATGCGCGACGGCGCCGACGCCGCCGAGCTGCGCGAGGCCGTCGCCCGCCACGACGCGGCCACCGAGGAGCTGCGCACCGCGCTCGCGGAGCTGCGCGACGCCGGGGCCGAGCAGCGCGAGGCCGCCGACCGGCGCGCCGAGGAGGCCGCCGCGCGCCACGACGCGCTCGCCGCCGAGCTGTCCGAGCTGCGCGACGCCGCCGCCCGCCACGACGACGCCGTCGCCGAGCTGCGCGACGCCTCCGCCGGCGAGGTCGCCGGCCTGCGCGAGGCCGCGGACCGCCACGACGCCGCGCTGGACGAGCTGCGCCGTGCAATGGCCGAGCTCGGCTCCGCGCCCGCCCCGGCCGAGCCCGACGCGCTGCCCCGCGGCGAGGTCGAGACGCTCGTCGGCGACGCCCAGCAGGAGCTCGCCGCGCTGCGCGCCCAGGTCGCCGAGGACATCTCCGCACTGCATGGCCGCCTCGAGGGCTTGTCCGGCCGCGACGAGCTCGACGCCCTGCGCGAGCGCCTCGACGGCCTCGCCGCCCGCGACGAGCTGGCCGCCTTCGCGCCGCGCGAGGACCTCGATGGCCTCGCCGCCCGCCTCGACGCGCTGCCCGCCCGCGAGGCGCTCGACTCCCTTTCCGGCCGCCTGGACGACCTGGCCGGCCGCAATGACGCACTGACGGACCGGCTGGAGACCCTGGCCGCCCGTGACGCCGTCGACGCCCTCGCGTCCCGGGTGGAGACCCTGCCCGGCCGTGAGGAGCTCGACTCCGTCCGCGCCCGGCTGGAGACCCTGGCCGGCCGCGACGAGATCGACTCCCTCGATGCCCGGCTGGAGACCCTGGCGGGCATCGAGGCGGTCGAGTCCCTGGCCGCGCGCGTCGACGAGCTGGGCGCCGGCTCCGGCAGGGAGCTGGCCGAGGAGGCGATCCGCCGCATCGAGGCGGTCGACCGCGGCGCCGGCACCGTCCTGTCCGACGTCCGCGACCTGCGCGAGCGCGTCGAGGAGTCGCTCTCGCTCGCCCGCACCGCGCAGGAGACGGGCCGGGCCGAGGACGAGGAGCTGCGCGAGCTGATCGCCCGCCTGGGCGGCGAGCTCGAGGTCGCCCGCGGGGTGCTGGAGCGCGCCGAGAGCGAGGCGCTGGGCGCCCGCCAGGCGGCGTCGTCCGCCGACCAGGCCGCGGCCGCCGCCCGCGCCGACGCCGCCACCGCGCGCGAGGAGGCTTCGGCCGCCCGGCGCGAGCTGGAGAGCGTCACGCTGCTCGAGGAGGAGGTCGCCCGGCTCGCCGAGGGCCTGTCCGGCGCCCGTGAGACCGCCGCCGGCGCCCGCGCGGAGGCCGCCGGCATGGCCGAGCGGCTGGCCGCCGCCGGCGAGCAGGCCGAGGCGCTGCGGGCCGAGCTCGGCACCGGCCGCGACCGGCTGAACGCCCTCGACGCCCAGGTCACGCGGCTCGGCGAGACGGTCGGCGACGCCGAGGACGCCCGCCGCGCCGCCGACGAGCGCGCCGCCGCGCTGCGCTCCGAGATCTCATCCGTGCGCGACGTGGCCGAGGCCGCCGACGCGGGCCTGCGGGCGCTGCGCGACGAGCTCACCCGGGTGCGCGAGGAGGCGCTGTCGGTCCGCACGGAGTTCGCGGCGGTCCGCGAGGCCGCCGAGGCCGCCCGCGCCGACGCCCGCCGCGGCGACGAGCGCGTCGAGGCGATGCAGTCGGAGCTGGCCTACGCGCTGGCCAGCCTGGAGGAGCTCAAGCAGGGCCTCAGCTCCGCCGGCCAGGCCGCGGTCATCGCCCGCCGCGAGGCCGAGCAGGCCCGCAAGGCCGCCCAGCACGCCGGCGACGGCTCGACCGAGCGCGTCACCGAGGTCTTCCAGCAGATCCTGGGCATGGCCGCCGCCCGCGGCGCCGGCCCGAACCGGCGCCCGCCGGTGCCGCCGACCCCGAAGAAGCCCGAGCCGGTCCGGCGCGAGCCCCGGCACGGCTTCGACGACGCCGCAGCCCCGATGGCCACGCTCGGCCTCGACGGCAAGTTCAAGGAGCTCAACCCGGCGTTCGCCAAGCTCGTCGGCTACCAGGAGCACGAGTTCTCCAAGGCCGCCTGGCCGTCCCCGCACGACCGGCGCGACTACAAGGACCAGCTCGAGCAGCTGACCAAGCTGGCCAAGGGGGAGCTGCGCGAGGTCGAGCTCCAGAGCACCTACATGCACGGCCAGGGCCTGATGGTCCCGGTCATCGGCAAGCTCGCGGCGGTGGCGGGCGAGGACGGCCTCCCGTCCCACCTCGTCCTGACCGCCGAGGACCGCCACCACACCTAGGGGTGCCCCACCGGCCGGCTGCCTGCCGGCTGGCGCTGAGACACGATCAGCCGGTGGGGTGGGCCCCCAGGGGTTCTCTGCTCCTCCGTTCCGTTGGGGGCGGTCGCTAGGATGCCCGGCGGTCGACCGCCCTGCGCCCGTCGCGCGAGGGCCATCCACGCCGTGTTCGGGAAGCGCTCGGACCAACCACGCACAGCCGAAGACCGCGCCCGCGCGGCCGCGCAGCGCGCCGCCCGCCGCGCCGGCCGCCCGCTGCCGCCGGAGGCCTTCGCCGACGCCGTGCCGCCGCCGCCGGACGCCGACGGCCAGCGCACGGCCGAGTACACCCCGACCTTCGAGACGGGCGAGCACGAGCCCGCGCCGCCGCCGCCCGCCGAGGCGCCGCGCGAAGCCGCGCCGGAGCGCGACGCCGCACCCGTGGAGCCGGCGCCGCGGCCCGATCCCGCGGCTCCCTCGCCCGGCCCGGCCCACTCAGCGGCCGCGGACGATCTCGAGCCGGTCGAAGAGCCGCCGCTCCCCGAGCGCTCGGCGATCTCCCGCGACATCCCGGACGTCGAGCCGATGGCGCGCCGGGAGGCCGCGCCGCGCCTGGTCGCCGCCCGCCAGCTCGCCGGCCGCGACGACACCGAGGAGCACGACGACTCCTATGAGGAGCCCGAGGAGGCCTACGAGCCGCCTCCGCCGCGCCCGCTGCGCGCCGCCCCGCCGCGGCCCGACGCGCCGCGCCGGCGGCCGGCGCCGCCGCCCCCGCGCAAGCGGCAACGCGCGACCGGCGAGGGCCACTGGGGGCGCCGGATCTTCGCGATCGTCGCGCTCGTGGTCATCCTGGCCGCGCTGTACGCCGTCAACGGCGTCTTCCAGCCCTTCCACGGCGACGGCCACGGCGCGGTCCAGGTCACCGTGCCCGCCGGCGCCGACTCCGGCCAGATCGCCGACCTGCTGCACCGCAAGGGCGTCATCAAGAGCGCCACGTTCTTCGAGGTCGACGCCACCATCACCGGCAAGCGCGGCGATCTGCGCCCCGGCCGCTACGTGTTCCACAGGGACGCGAAGTACAGCGCGGTGCTCTCCCAGCTCACGACGCCGCCGAAGGCCCGCAAGGCGCCGCCCACCGTCAACGTCCGCTTCACCGAGGGCCCGTCGCTGAAGGAGATGGCGCCGCTGGTCAACCGCAGCCACAAGGTGACCGGCAACTACCTCAAGGCCGCCCGGTCGAAGGCCGTGCTCAAGCGCATCCGCAAGCTGGGCGCCCCCAAGGGCACCAAGACGCCCGAGGGCTTCCTGTTCCCGGCCACCTACACGCTCGTGGCCGGCTCCAGCGCCAAGCAGCTGGTGAACAAGCAGCTGGAGGCGTTCAAGGAGAACTTCGGCCGCGTGAGCATGGGCTACGCCCACTCCAAGCACCTCACGCGCTACGACGTGCTGATCATCGCCTCGATGATCGAGCGCGAGGCCGAGCTGCCGCGCGAGCGCGCGCTGGTCTCCGCGGTGATCTACAACCGCCTCCACCAGGGCATGCCGCTGGGGATCGACGCCACGATCCGCTACTACACCAACAACTGGCAGCGGCCCATCCGCGTGTCCGAGCTCAACGCCGACGAGCCCTTCAACACGCGCCTGAACCGCGGCCTGCCGCCGACGCCGATCGGCAACCCGGGGCTCGCCAGCCTGCGGGCCGCCGCCCATCCCGCGCACAAGTCCTACCTCTTCTACGTCCGCAAGCCCGGCAAGTCGGGCGCCCACGCCTTCTCCTCGACCGACAAGCAGTTCGAGAAGGACGTCGCGCGCTACCAGCAGTCGCGCGGGCAGTGACCCAGGGGTGCCCGACCGGGGACGCTCGGAGCAAGACACGGTCTCTCCCCGGTCGGGTGGGCCCCCAGGCGATCTCCCGATTGGGGGTCTGCGGGTGGCCCGTGGCCCACTCGCGCTCGCCGCGCATGCACAACGCGGCACTTCAGGCCCTCGGCCTGGGCGACTGGCGCTACCAGCTGCTGCCCGTCCCGCCCGAGCGCTTCGCCGAGACCGTGCGGGCGCTGCCGGAGCTCGGCTTCCGGGGCGTCAACGTCACGATCCCGCACAAGGAGGCGGCGCTCGCCCTGGCCGACGAGGCCACGGAGACCGCCCGGGCCGTCGGCGCCGCCAACACGCTGACGTTCAGAGACGGCGCCGTCCACGCCGACAACACCGACGTCACGGGGTTCCTCAGCGCGCTCCCGGAGTCGGTCTACGACCGCGATGCGCTCGTGCTGGGCGCCGGCGGCTCGGCCCGGGCGGTGCTCTACGCGCTCCGCCAGGCCGGGGCCCGCTCCATCCATGTCTGGAACCGGACCCCGGAGCGCGCGGAGGCGCTCGCCCGCGAGTTCGGGGCGATCCCCGGCGTGGCGGGCGCCGAGGTGATCGTCAACTGCACGGCAATCGGCTTGGAGGACCCTGAGAGCACGTTCAAGGCGCTGCCACTGCGGGCCGATGAAGTGGGTGCCGGACATCTGGTCGTGGACCTGGTCTATCGGCCCGGCGGCACCGTCCTCCTCAAGACCGCGACAGCGGGTGGGGCAGCGGTGGCCGGAGGGCTCGAGATCCTGGTCGCGCAGGGAGCAGCGTCACTGGAGCGCTGGACCGGCCGGACGGCTCCCGTCGAGGCGATGAGGGAGGCCGTCAGAGACGTCGCCGCATGACCACGACAACCACCGACACCGCTCCGAAGCCCAAGCGCGGCAACGGCATCACCACGCCCTCGCGGCGGGGCGGCTCGGGCCGCGTGCTCACGGACGTCATCGTCGACCTCGGCTTCGTCGACCGCGGCACGATGGACATCGCCATCGACCGGGGCAACGACAAGGGCTCGCTGCCGGAGCGCATCCTCGTCGAGGACGGCACGCTCGACGAGACGCAGCTCTCGCGCGCGGTGGCGGAGCGCTTCGGGCTCGACCACGTCGACCTCGAGCTCTACCGCGTGGACCCCGACGCCGCCAAGCTCGTCACCCCGGCCGCGGTGCGCCGCTACCGGGCCGTCCCGGTGGCCTTCGCCGGCGACCGCACGCTGCTCGTGGCGATGGTCGACCCCGCCAACGTGCTGGCGATCGACGACATCGCCGTGATGACCGGCTACGAGGTCCGGCCCGCGGTCGCCTCGCTGTCCGACGTCGAGCGGCTGCTCGAGCGCCTCGAGGATCCCGACTTCGGCCACGGCGCCGTCGCCCCCGACGAGCAGGACGGGCCCGCCGAGCCCGCCGCGCCGCAGCCCGCCCAGCCGGCGGGGCCGCTGTACGACCTGCGCGAGAACGCCCCGATCAACTTCGGCGCCTCGGGCGAGGACGCGAGCGTCATCCAGCTCGTGCACCGCGTCATCAAGGAGGCGGTGGAGCGCGGCGCGTCCGACATCCACTTCGAGCCGGGCGAGGACGAGATGCGGGTGCGCTACCGCATCGACGGCGTGCTGCAGGAGGCCGCCACCGTCCCGGTCAGCGCCGTGCCGGCCGTCGTCTCCCGCATCAAGATCCTCTCCGACCTCGACATCGCCGAGCGCCGCATCCCGCAGGACGGCCGCATCTCGCTCGAGGTCGCCGACAAGCCGATCGACCTGCGCGTCGCCACGCTGCCCGCCTCCTACGGCGAGAAGGTGGTGATGCGCATCCTGGACCAGTCGAAGGTGATGATCGAGCTCGAGCAGCTCGGCATGCTCCCGCAGGCCCTCGAGCGCTTCACCAAGGCGTTCAGCCAGGCGCATGGCGCCGTGCTGGTCACCGGCCCGACCGGCTCGGGCAAGTCGACCTCGCTCTACGGCGCGCTCAACCAGCTCAACACGATCGAGAAGAACATCATCACGATCGAGGACCCGGTCGAGTACCAGCTGCCCGGCATCACCCAGGTGCAGGTCAACAACAAGGCGGGGCTCTCGTTCGCCTCCGGCCTGCGCTCGATGATGCGCGCCGACCCGGACATCATCATGGTCGGCGAGATCCGCGACCGCGAGACGGCGCAGATCGCCATCGAGGCGGCGCTGACCGGCCACCTCGTGCTCTCCACGCTGCACACCAACGACGCCCCGGGCGCCGTGACCCGTCTGATCGAGATGGGGATCGAGCCGTTCCTGGTCGGCTCCGCCGTCGACTGCGTGGTCGCGCAGCGGCTGGCCCGGTTGCTGTGCGAGGAGTGCAAGCGGCGCACGACCATCACCGCCGAGGTGATGCGCGCCAACGGCTTCAACGTCGGCCTGGACCTCGAGGCCTATGAGCCCGTGGGCTGCGCCCGCTGCGGCGGCTCGGGCTACAAGGGCCGGGTCGGGCTCTACGAGGTCATGTGGGTCTCCGACACGATCCGGTCTCTGGCCGTGGCCCGCGAGCCCTCCGAGACGATCGCCCACGCGGCGGTGCACGAGGGCATGATGCGGCTGCGCGAGGACGGCCTGGAGAAGGTCCGCCGCGGGCTGACGTCGATCGCCGAGATCGCCCGCGTCGCCGGCACCCGGTAGGGCGCTCACCCCACTTCAGCCGGGCGCTCTGCCTGCCGATGAACCAGATGGCATGAACTTCGACTTCGCGGACATCCTGCTCAAGGTCGTCGAGCACAAGGCTTCCGACCTCCACATCACCTCCGGCGCGCCCCCGACGATCCGCGTGCGCGGCTCGCTCGTCCCGCTCGAGGGCATGCCGAACCTCACGCCGACGGACACGCGCGAGATCGTCTACGCGATCCTCTCGTCCTCGCAGCGCCAGACGCTGGAGACCGACTGGCAGCTCGACTTCGCCTACAGCGTCCCGGGCGTCGGCCGCTTCCGCGTGAACACGTTCTTCCAGCGCGGCACGCTCGGCGCCGCCTTCCGCTTGATCCCGTCGGACACGGTGCCGATCGAGAAGCTCGGCATGCCGCCGGTGATCCGCGAGTTCGCCAAGAAGCCGCGCGGCATCGTGCTCGTCACCGGCCCGACCGGCTCGGGCAAGTCGACCACGCTCGCCTCGCTGATCAACGAGATCAACGAGACGCGCGACGAGCACATCCTCACCATCGAGGACCCGATCGAGTTCCTGCACAAGCACAAGCGCTGCATCGTCAACCAGCGCGAG
>JAICUS010000227.1 GCA_025935735.1 Solirubrobacteraceae bacterium
GACTTCCTGAGCGCCGACCACATCCACACGGTGGTGGAGTCGGCCAAGCTCTGCTTCGCCGACCGGGAGGCCTGGTCCGGCGACTCGGCGCCGGTGCCGCTCGAGCTGCTGCTGTCGCGCGAGTACGCCGACGAGCGCCGGGCGCTGGTGAGCGAGGAGGCGTCGGGCGAGCTGCGCCCCGGCGGCCCCGATCCGCGGCTGCCCGAGCCGGTGGCCGCGGCCGCCGCGGCGGGCGTGGGCGAGCCGACGGTGCAGGGCGACACCTGCCACATCGACGTGGCCGACCGCTGGGGCAACCTCGTGTCCGCCACCCCGAGCGGCGGCTGGCTGCAGAGCTCCCCCGCGGTCCCCGGCCTCGGCTTCTGCCTGGGCACCCGCGCGCAGATGTTCTGGCTGCAGGACGGCCTCGCGACCTCGCTGGTCGGCGGCAAGCGGCCGCGCACGACGCTGTCGCCGTCGCTGGCGGTGCACGACGACGGCACGGTGCTGGCCTTCGGCACCCCGGGCGGCGACCAGCAGGACCAGTGGTCGCTGGAGATGTTCCTCGCCCACGCGGTGTTCGGCCACAACCTCCAGGAGGCGATCGACGCGCCGATGTTCCACACCGACCACTTCCCGAGCTCGTTCTATCCGCGCGCCGCGGAGCCGCGCAGCCTGCGGGTGGAGTCGCGGGTGGACGAGCGCACGGTCGCCGAGCTGCGCCGCCGCGGGCACGAGGTCGAGGTGGTCGACGGGTGGTCGCTCGGCCGGCTCAGCGGCGTCTCGCGCTCGCCGGACGGCGTGCTGCGCGCCGGAGCGAACCCGCGCGGGATGCAGGGCTACGCCGTCGGTCGCTAGAGCGCCTTCACGCGCTTGCCGGTGACGTCCAGGCCGCGGCCGGCCCTGTTCAGGCAGCGCGCGTGCGAGCGGCCGGTGAACGTGCAGCGCAGCATGTGGCGGTTGCCGTCCAGCTTGGCGGTGCCGCCGACCAGATAGAGCGTCTTGCCGGGCGGCGCCGGGGTGAACGAGAACAGCTTGTGGGCGTCCGGCCAGCGCCACTTCACCGACCTCGCCGCGCCGTGCGTGGCCAGCAGCAGGCCGCGGCGGCTGTCCTTGCGCCCGCAGCGGACGGCGTTGCCGGCCTGGTCGTAGCGCAGCACCATCACGCAGGCCACGCGGTTGTCGGGGCTGTGGTAGGCCTCGACGTCGCCGTGGGTCTTCGGCGGGCCTGCGGCGAGCGCGAGGACGGCGAGCAGCGGGACCATGCCCGCCACCCTCTCACACGGTGGCCGGCCGGCTCGCCACCCGTGTCCGGAGGAAGACGAAGGACGCCGCGCACAGGCAGGCCAGCAGCAGGTAGGGCACCGCGTCGCCCGCCGCCTGGCCGAGCCGCGCCCCGCCCAGGTCGCCGAGCGTCTGCCCGGTCGCCCAGGTCAGGTTCATCAGCCCGAACGCGAGGCCCTGCTCGAGCCCGACCGCCTCGGCGCCGTCGGACAGCAGCGCCATCGAGGGCGCCCACAGCAGCCCGACCGCCGGCGTGCCGGCGATGATGAGCAGCGCGAGCAGCCAGGCGGAGTCCGGCCAGGGCAGCAGCGCGAACGTCACCATGCCGGCGGCCAGGCCCCCGAGCAGCGGGGCGTCGCGCCCGTGACGATCGGAGTAGCGCCCGGCCAGCGGGCTCACGATCGCCTCGAACGCGGCGGCCACGAGCCACGTGACGCCGATCGCCGCCGCGCTCGCGCCGAGGTCGTGCATGCGCAGCGGGCCGAGGACGGCCACCGTGCCGAACAGCAGGCCGGGCAGCGTGATCAGCAGCAGGCCGCCGCGCACCCGGCCGTCGCTCAGCGAGGCGATCAGCCCGCGCAGCGAAGAGTCCGCGTTCGGCCTGGCCGCCGGCATCTGCAGCGCCCAGACGCCGAGCGCCACCCCGACCGCGCCGATCGTGCAGAACACGGCGGCGTGGCCGAGCAGGTCGGCGGCCACGCCGACCACCGGCCCGAGCAGCGCGCCGGCGATCGCCGCGCCCATGGCGGAGCCGATCAGCGCGCCGCGCCGGTCCGCCGGCGCCCCCGCGGTCAGCCAGGCCATCGCGCCGGCCCACGACGCCGCGCCGCCGAGGCCCTGCACGAAGCGGGAGACGTCGAGCACCACGATGGTGTCGCCGAACGCGAACCCGACGCTGGCGACCGTCATCAGGGCGAGCCCGAGGATCACCGTCGGCTTCACGCCCGCCTTCGCGGCCATCCAGCCGCCCGGCAGCCCGCCCACGAACGTCCCCGCCGGATACGCCGCGGCCAGCAGCCCGGCACCGGTCTTCGACAGGCCGAACTGACTCGTCAGGTCGGGCAGCAGCGGCGTGATGGCCGCGTAGAACGACGTGTCGACGAGGACCACGACCGACGCGAAGAGGAGAAGCCGGCTGCGCACAACCTCAGCGATGCTAGGGCCGCGCGAGGTTTCGGTCGAGGCGGCTAACCGCCCCTTACCGGGTTCGAACCTGGGACTTACGCGCGCTTCTTCAGCGGCGCGTAGTCGGCCATCAGCTTGCGCTCGCGCCCGTCGCCGGCGAACCGCACGACCACGATCCCGCCGGGCTCGGTGGCGATCACCACGCCGTCGCCCAGCGAGGCGTGCTCCACGTCGTCGCCCATGTGGAACACGGCGCCGCCCGGGTCGAGCTCCGCCGAGGCCGCGGCGGCGCCCGACCAGGAGGCGACCCGGCCCGGCGTCGGGTACCCGGCGGCGGCGCGGGCCGCCTGGTCGGTCAGCTCGCGCGGGATCTCGTCCAGGAAGCGCGAGCGCACGCCGTAGGACTGGGCGCCGAAGGAGTTGCGCCGCCGGGCCATCGTCAGCGTGAGGTCGCGCATCGCCCGGGTGAGGCCGACGTAGCAGAGCCGGCGCTCCTCCTCGACGTTGCCCTCCTCGATCGTGCGCGAGTGGGGGAAGATGCCCTCCTCCATCCCGATGATGAACACGATCGGGAACTCGAGCCCCTTCGCGTTGTGCAGGGTCATCAGCGTCACGAGGCCCTCGTCGTCGCGAATCGTGTCCGCGTCGGCCAGCAGCGCGATCTGCTGCAGGAACTCGCCGAGCGAGCCGCCCTCGGGCGCCGTCGCGTCGTACTCCCGCGCCACCCGCTCGAGCTCCTCCAGGTTCTCGATCCGGCCCTGGGCCTCGATCGTCCGCTCGGCCCGCAGCGCGTCGACGTAGCCGGTCTCGGCCAGCAGCTCGCGCACCAGGTCGCCCACCGGCGCGTCGCCCTCGGCCCGCTCGCGCAGCCGCTCCATGGTCGACATGAAGCGCCCGAGCGCCTTGCGCGCCGCGGTGGCCACCCCGGTGCGCTCGGCCTGCAGCGCCGCGTCCCAGATGGCGATCCCCTCGGCGTCGGCGAACGCCCGCACCCGCGACAGCGACGTCTGCCCGATCCCCCGCCGCGGCGAGTTCGCCACCCGTACGAACGCCTCCGCGTCCTGCGGGTTGGTCAGCAGGTTCAGGTACGCCACCGCGTCCTTGATCTCCGCCCGCTCGTAGAACTTCGTCCCGCCGATGACCTGATAGCCGATCTGCGCCCGGACGAGCATGTCCTCCAGCACCCGCGACTGCGCGTTGGTCCGGTAGAAGACCGCGATCTCCGAGCGGCTGACCCCCTCGTCGACCATCCGCTCGACCTCCGCCGTCACGAACCGCGCCTCCGCGTGCTCGTCCGAGAGCTCCCGCACCCGGACCGGGTCGCCCTCCCCCAGGTCGGTCCACAGGTGCTTGGCCATCTGCCCGCGGTTGTTGGAGATCACCGCATTTGCCGCATCCAGGATCGTCTGCGTCGAGCGGTAGTTCTGCTCCAGCTTGACCACCGTCGCGTCGACGTAGAAGTCCTGGAAATCCAGGATGTTCCGGATGTCCGCACCCCTGAAGCCATAGACCGACTGCGCATCATCGCCCACTACTGCGAGATTCCTGTCTATTTCGGTGAGCAGCTGGAGCCAGCGGTACTGGGCGTGGTTGGTGTCCTGGTACTCGTCGACCATGACCCAGCGGAAGGCGGAGGCGTAGCGGTCGCGGACCTCCTGGAAGAGCTCGAGGAGGTTGACGGTGCGGAAGAGCAGGTCGTCGAAGTCCATGGCGTTGGAGCGGTGGAGCTCGCGCTCGTAGTGGGCGTAGACGTCGGCGACGGTCTGCTCGAAGTAGGAGCCCACGAGCTCGCGGTAGTCGTCGGCCGAGCGGAGCTTGTTCTTGGCGTCGGAGATCTGCGACTGCATGGCGCGCGGCGTGAAGCGCTTCGGGTCGACCGAGAGGTCGTCGAGGCACTTCTTGATCAGCCGGCGGGAGTCGGCGGCGTCGTAGATCGTGAACTGGCGGGTGTAGCCGAGCTTGTCGGCGTCGGAGCGCAGCATGCGGGCGCAGGCGGCGTGGAAGGTCATGACCCACATCGCGCGGGTGGCGCGGCCGACGAGGAACTCGACGCGCTCGCGCATCTCGGCCGCGGCCTTGTTGGTGAACGTGATCGCCAGGATCTCCGACGGGCGGGCCTGGCCGGTGCGCAGCAGGTAGGCGATCCGGTGCGTGAGCACGCGGGTCTTGCCCGAGCCGGCGCCGGCGAGGATGAGCAGCGGCCCCTCGCCGTGCATCACCGCCTCGCGCTGCGGGGGGTTCAGGCCCTCGAGCAGGGCGTCGATCGCGGCATCGGCGGGCATGGCGCCACCAGCACGCTAGCGCCCGCCCTGGACGGCCCCGAGAAACCTAAAGGGGACTGTCCCCCCGGCCGGGCGCCGCCGCGGCCGCTCGGCTCTGCGGGCCGCTTCGGACGCCGCCGGGGACTGTCCCCTTTATCGTCCGCGCGGCGTGACGCTGACCGATGACATCCGCGACGCCGCGGCCCGGGTGGCGGGGGTGGCGCGGTCGGTGCGGATCAAGCACGAGAAGATCGCGCCGTACGCGCGGACGCTCGGGGGCGAGTCGCCGCCCGCGCCGGACCTGGAGGGCGCGGGCGACGAGGAGCGGGCGGCGTTCAGCCTGCAGCTCAACGCCATCAACTTCGGCTCCGGCTGGTTCCCCACGCTGCGCAAGCGCCCCGGGGTGTCGGGGTTCCGCACGGTGGAGGCCGGGCTGCGGGCGCGCGGGCCGTGGACGGCGGAGGAGCTCCGGAGGCTCACCCGCGAGGAGGTCGCCGAGACGCTCGGGCAGGACCCCGGCCACGAGCTGATGGGCCACTTCGCCCGGCACCTCAACGAGCTGGGCGAGCGGATCGGCGGCAGCGGCTTCCTGGCCTTCGCGCAAGCCGGGGACGCCGAGGAGATCGCCGCGACCCTGGCGCAATGGCCCACCTGGCGCGACGTCTCGCCCTACCGCGGCGCCACCGTGCCGTTCTTCAAGCGCGCCCAGATCGCCGCCGCCGACCTCGCGCTGTCCGGCCTGAGCCAACCCCGCGGCCTCGAGCGCCTCACGCTGTTCGCCGACAACCTCGTCCCCCACGTGCTGCGCCTCGACGGCGTGCTCGAGTTCGACCCGAACCTCGTCGCCCGCATCGACGCGCAGCGGCTGATCGAGCACGACAGCCCCGAGGAGGTGGAGATCCGGGCCACCGCGCTGCACGCCGTCGAGCTGCTCGTCCAGGCCCACGGCGCCACCACCGCCACCGCGGTGGACTACGTCCTCTGGAACCGCGGCGCGGGCGCCCGCTACAAGGCGCGCCCCCGCCACCGGGCCCGCTGCACCGCCTACTGAGGGTTGGGCGCATTCATTCCCTGCTCAGGGGGTAATTCGCCGCCAGGTCACCTCGAGGAGGAGAGTGCGATGTACAAGCAGGTGCTCGACCCGGTCAACGGCTCCCTGTTCCTGAGCGCGCTGGTGGCCCTCATCCCACTGGCCACGCTGTTCATCCTGCTCGGCGGCCTGCGCCTCAAAGCGCCCGTGGCCGGCGCGCTGGCGCTGCTGGCCGCGATCCTGGTGGCGATCATCGCCTACTCGATGCCGGTCGGCCAGACGCTCGACGCGAGCCTCGAGGGCGCCGCGTTCGGCCTGTTCCCGATCATGTGGATCGTCTGGAACGCGATCTGGATCTTCAACATGACCGAGGACACCGGCTATCTCGCCGTGCTGCGGCGCTCGGTCGCCGCCATATCCGACGACCAGCGCATCCAGGCCGTGATCGTCGCGTTCAGCTTCGGCGCGCTGCTGGAGGCGCTGGCCGGCTTCGGCACGCCGGTGGCGATGACCTCGATCATGCTCGTCGGCCTCGGGTTCAAGCCGATCAAGGCCGCGTCCGTGGCGCTCGTGGCCAACACCGCGCCGGTGGCGTTCGGCGCGATCGCCATCCCGATCGTCACGCTGGCCGGCCTCACCGGCCTGCCCAAGGAGGACCTGGGCGCGATGGTCGGCCGCCAGACGCCGTTCCTGGCGCTGTTCGTGCCGCTCATCCTCGTCGGCATGGTCGACGGCTGGCGCGGCGTGAAGGCGGTGTGGCCGGCGGCGATGACCGGCGGCGTGACCTTCGCGGTCGCCCAGTTCGCCTGCTCGAACTACATCTCCGTCGAGCTGACGGACATCGTCGCCTCGCTGGCGTCGATCATGGCCATTGTGGCGTTCCTGCGCATCTGGCAGCCGGAGGAGCCGGTGACGGGCGAGCGCTTCGGCCGGCCGGCGATCGCCGGCGCCGCGATCAGCGATCCCGCGCACGAGGCGACGATCCGGCGCAGGGAGGGCACCGGGCGCGACACCCGGGGCGACATCTTCAAGGCCTATGCGCCGTACCTGATCGTCATCGCCGTCCTCGCGCTCGCCCAGTGGAGTCCGATCAAGAACGCGCTGGCGCACGGCGCGACGGAGTTCAACTGGCCCGGGCTGAACGTGGTCAACTCCAAGGGCGAGGCGCCGAGCAGCGTCGTCTACAAGTTCGGCTGGCTGCCGGCCGCCGGCACGCTGCTGCTGATCTCCGGCCTGCTGACCATGCCGGTGCTGCGGGTCACCCCGGCGGGCGCGCTGCGCGCCTACATCCGGATGCTCGACCAGCTCAAGTGGGCGACGGTCACCGTCATGGCCGTGCTGGCGCTGGCCTACGTCATGAACCTGTCGGCGCAGACGATCACCATCGGCACCTGGATCGCCGGCGTCGGCGGCGTGCTGGCGTTCTTCTCGCCGATCATCGGCTGGATCGGCACCGGCGTGACCGGCTCGGACACCTCGTCGAACTCGCTGTTCGGCGTGCTGCAGGTGACCGCGGCCAAGTCGTCCGGCCTGGATCCGACGCTGCTGGCCGCGTCCAACTCGTCCGGCGGCGTGCTGGGGAAGATGATCTCGCCGCAGAACCTGGCGATCGGGGCGTCCGCGGTGGGCCTGGCCGGCAAGGAAGGTGACCTCTTCCGCCGCGTGATCGGCTGGAGTCTGCTGTGCTTGCTGGTGATGTGCATCCTGGCCTACCTGCAGTCCACCTCGCTGTTGTCATGGATGGTCCCGTAGGCGCGGCGCCCGAAGGCCCCGCGGTCGCGGACGACCAGCCCGAACAGCCGCGCGACATCTCGCCGCTGGTCGACGAGCTGCGCGGCATCTGCGGCGACGCCTGGGTCTACACGGCCGAGCACCAGCTGCGCACCTACGAGTCCGACGGGCTGCTGCAGTACCAGGCGACGCCGGCGGCGGCGGTGCTGCCGTCCGGCGCCGCGGAGGTGCAGGCGGTCGTGAAGGCCTGCGCGCGGGCCGAGGTGCCGTGGGTGGCCCGGGGCGCCGGCTCCGGGCTCTCCGGCGGCGCGCTGCCGGTCAAGGACGGCGTGCTGATCGTGCTCAGCCGGATGAAGCGCGTGCTGGAGATCGATCTCGACAACGCGCGCATCTGCGTCGAGCCGGGCGTGACCAACGCGAACGTGAGCGCCGCCGTCGGGCCGGGCTTCTTCTATCCCCCGGACCCGTCGTCGCAGATCGTCTGCTCGATCGGCGGCAACGTCGCCGAGAACTCCGGCGGCGCGCACTGCTTCAAGTACGGGTTCACCACCAACTACGTCACCGGCCTGGAGCTCGTGCTGCCCGACGGTGAGATGGTCCAGGTGGGCGGCTACGAGCTCGACGCGCCCGGCTACGACCTGCTGGGCGCGTTCGTGGGCTCGGAGGGCACGCTCGGCGTGGCCACGAAGGTCTGGCTGCGGGTCGTGCCCTCCCCGGAGACGGTGAAGACCCTGGTGGCGTTTTTCGACAGCACCCAGGCCGCCGGCGAGGCGGTGTCCGAGATCGTCCAGGGCGGCGTCGTGCCGGGGGCGATCGAGATGATGGACGCGCGGGCGATCGAGGCGTCTGAACAAATGGCACACGCGGGATACCCCGTCGGCCGCGGAGCAGCGCTCCTTGTGGAGCTCGACGGCGCCGAGAAGGAGTGCGAGGCCCGCTTCGAGGAGGTCGTGGCGATCTGCGAGCGCAACGGCTCCGACGACGTCCGGGTGGCGCGCGACGAGGCTGAGCGCCAGCTGTTCTGGAAGACCCGCAAGGCGGCCTTCCCGGCGATGGGCCGGATCTCGCCCAACTACTTCGTCCAGGACGGCGTGATCCCGCGGACCAAGCTGCCCGACGTGCTCGAGCGCATCGAGGAGCTGGCCCGCGAGTACGACCTCATCGTGGCCAACGTCTTCCACGCCGGCGACGGCAACCTGCACCCGCTCGTGTGCTACGACGGCCGCGTGGAGGGCGACGCCGAGCGGGCTGAGGAGCTGTCGGGGCTGATCCTCGACGCCTGCCTGGACGCCGGCGGGTCGATCACCGGCGAGCACGGCGTGGGCGTGGACAAGAAGAAGCACATGCCGAAGATGTTCGGCGAGGAGGACCTC
>JAICUS010000603.1 GCA_025935735.1 Solirubrobacteraceae bacterium
CGGCTATGACACCCCCGACCGCGTCGGGGGACCGGCCATGCTTACCGCCACACCCGGACGGAACCCTCCATAGGGTCTAGTGGGCCAGGTAGGACTCGAACCTACGTCTCTCGGGTTATGAGCCCGGTGCTCTGACCGCTGAGCTACTGGCCCCGGCTGCGGTGCCGCAAGGCTATCCGCGCCGCGTTCTTACGTTTCGTTGACGAAGGCATAGGCAACCTCTCACGCGCGGGTGGTCTCCTGGCGGACATGGCCATCTCCACCAGGCGCAAGCTCGCCGCCGGCGCGGCGGGGCTCGTCGTGCTCGCCGGCTCCGGCGGTGCCTACGCGGCGACACAGAAGCCCGCCACCCCGCCCGATCCCGCCGCCGAGCAGAAGGCGTTCCTCGCCGACGTGGCCGGGCGGCTGCACGTCTCCGCCGACCAGCTGACCGAGGCGCTCAAGGGCGCCGCGCAGGACCGCGTCGACGCCGCGGTGCAGGCGGGGCGGCTCACCCAGGACCAGGCGGACAAGCTCAAGCGGCGCATCGCGCAGGCGAGCGGGCTGCCGCTGATCGGCCCGCTGGGGCCCGGTCCGGGGCCGCGCCGGGCGTTCGGCGGGCCCGGCTTCGGCCGGCCGGCCTTCGGCCCGGGCAGCGAGATCCAGGCCGCGGCCAGGTACCTGGGCCTGACGCCGCAGAAGCTCTTCTCCGCGCTGCGCGGCGGCAAGTCGCCGGCCGACGTGGCGGGCGACCAGGGCAAGTCGGTCGACGGCCTCAAGGCGGCGATCAAGGCCGCCGAGACGGCCCGGCTGGACGCAGCCGTCAAGGCCGGCCGGCTCACGGACGCCCAGCGGACGCGGATCGAGCAGGACCTCGACCAACGGATCGACGACGTGGTGAACGGCACAGCGCCGAGGTTCGGCTTCCGCCACGGCCCCCGCTGGCCGTAGCGGCCCCACGATGGCGGCGCGGCTGGTTGGATACCGGCCATGCGCGCCGCCATCGTCACCGGGGCCTCGAGCGGGATCGGGCTGGCCATCGCCCAGGTGCTGGGCGAGACCGGCCACGGCCTGACCATCGCCGCCCGCCGCCCGGACAAGCTGGACACCGCCGCCGAGGCCCTCCGCCGCGCCGGCCACGAGGTCGAGACCGTGGCCGGCAACATGGCCGACGAGGCCGACGTGCAGCGGGTCGTCGCCGCCCACCGCGAGCGCTTCGGCCGGCTGGACGTGCTGGTCAACTGCGCGGGCGTGGGCTTCGGCGCGCCGGTGGCCGAGATGGTCACCAAGCGCGTCGACCTCCAGCTCGACGTCAACCTCCGCGCGCCCGTGCTCTTCTACCGCGAATGCGCCGACTTGCTGCGGGCGGCGGGGGCCGAGCACCGCAACGCGCTCGTGGTCAACCTGTCCTCGATCTCCGGCAAGTCCGGCCAGCCCTGGCTGTCGGTCTACTCGGCCACCAAGGCGGCGCTGATCGCCTTCACCCAGGCGATGAACAAGGAGCTGGCCGAGGCCGGGGTCAAGTCGGTGGCGCTCGCCCCCGGATTCGTCGACACGCCGATGACCGACTTCGTCAAGGCCCAGATCCCCGCGGAGGAGATGATCCGCACCGAGGACATCGCCGAGGCCGTGCGCTTCCTGCTGCGGCTCTCGCCCTGGTGCCTGGTGCCCGAGATCGTCTTCCAGCGGCCGACTGAAGCGCTGTAGTCAATAGCAAGATCCGGGTCCCCGCTGCGTTTGGGCTGAGCAGTAGGCTAAGCCGCTGCGTGGCAGGCCCCGATGGTGACGATTTGACCGCTCCGACCGGTGAGGAAAGCGTCGCGACACTTCGCGCGCGCCTTGAGCGCACGGAGCAGCAGGCCGCCTCGCGCCAGCGCCAGCTCGAGCGCTACGCCGCCGACCTGCGCGAGGTGTTCAAGCAGGAGCGCACGCGCGCGCAGGAGCTGCGCCGCTCCTACCGGGCCACCGTGCGGGCGCTGTCGAACGCCGTCGAGGCCCGCGACGCCTACACCGGCAAGCACGCGGAGCGGGTGACGGCCTACGGGATGGAGCTTGCCCGGGCGGTCGGCCTCTCGATCGAGGAGTCGCCGCAGATCGAGTTCGGCTTCCTGCTGCACGACATCGGCAAGGTCGCCGTCCCGGACGCGATCCTGTTCAAAGCGGGCCGGCTGACCGAGGAGGAGTACTCGCTGATCGCCCAGCATCCGGTGGTCGGCGCCGAGATCCTGCGCGACGTCGACTTCATCGGCGAGGGCAAGCTCGTGGTCCGCCACCACCACGAGCGCTGGGACGGCACCGGCTACCCCGACGGCCTGGCGGGCGAGGAGATCCCGCTCGCCGCCCGGGTGTTCGCCGTGGCCGACACGCTGGACGCGCTGACCACCGACCGCCCCTACCGGCCGGCCGCGGGCTGGGAGGACGCGCGCGAGGAGATCCACCGCTTCTCCGGCCTCCAGTTCGATCCCACGGTCGTCGGCGCCTACGACGCGATCGCGGACGCGGAGTTCGAGCGGCTCAGAGAAGGCGCGCAGTGACGCGCACGATCCTGATCGTCGACGACGACCCGATGATCCGGCGGCTGATCGCCACGACGCTCGAGGACATCTCTGGCTACCGGCTGCAGGAGGCGGGCGACGGGCTGGAGGCGGTCGAGCGGGCGGTCCGGGCGCGGCCGGAGATCGTCTTCTTAGACATCGACATGCCGCGGCTGAACGGGATCGAGGCCTGCCGCCGGCTGCGGTCGGACCCGGCCACGGCGGGCGCGACGATCGTCATGCTCACCGGCGACAGCGGCGACGTGGCCGAGCGCGGCGCCCAGGCCGCGGGCGCCGACCTGTTCCTCACCAAGCCGTTCTCGCCGCTGCACCTGCTCCGGCTCGTCGACCGGATCGGGACGGCGCGCTGAGCCTGCGCGCGCGGATCTCCGGCGCGCGGTGGCGTGCCAGGGCCGCGCGGTGCTCGGCGATGGCGGCGGCGAAGTCGGTGCCGGCGTCGTCAGCCAGCGACGCCCGGAGGAGGTCTTCGAGGATCTGCAGCTCGCGCGGCGTGGCCTTGCGGACGTTGCGGGCGCGGGCGAGGTCGTCCCACGCGCGGGAGAAGCCGAGGTGGGTGGCCCGGCCGCCGTGTCGGTGGGCGGCCAGCATCGGGCAGATGCCGCCGCGGCCGTCCGTGTAGGCGCCGGCGACGATCGGATGGGCCTGTATGCCCTCCAGCATCGCCTCGCGGGTGGTGGCGGGCAGACACCGGATGGCCCGCTGCAGGGCGGTGATAGGGTCGCGCGGCCGGCGCACGGCTTTGACGCTACGCGGCGGTTTCGCGGTCCACAACGGCTGGGAGGACGCTTGCAGTGAAGCTCGGGCTGCACATCGGATACTGGGGGCTCGGCCTGACCGCCGAGCAGCAGCTGCAGCTCGTCGTCGAAGCGGAGCGGCTGGGCTACGACTCGGTGTGGACGGCCGAGGCCTACGGCTCCGACGCCGCGACGATCCTCGCCTGGCTGGCCGGGCAGACGTC
>JAICUS010000305.1 GCA_025935735.1 Solirubrobacteraceae bacterium
GCGAAGGCCTTGTTGGCCTGCGCCATGCGGAAGATGTCGTCCTTGCGCTTGTAGGCGCCGCCCTGCTGGGACTGGGCGTCCATCAGCTCGTTGGCCAGCCGCTGGGCCATCGACTTCTCGCGGCGGTTGCGGGCGAACTCGACCAGCCAGCGGACCGCGAGCGTGCGGGCGCGGCGCGCGGGCACCTCGACCGGCACCTGGTAGGTCGCGCCGCCGACGCGGCGGGAGCGGACCTCGAGCACCGGCGTCAGCGACTTGATCGAGGCCTCCAGGGCCTCGACGGGGTCCTTGCCGGTGCGCTCCGAGAGGATCGCCAGCGCGTCGTAGACGATGTGCTCGGCGGTCGACTTCTTGCCGTCCAGCATCACCTTGTTGATGACCTGCTGGACGAGCTTGGAGCGGTGGACGGGGTCCGGGTCGATCGTCCGGATCGTGGCGGCGGCGCGGCGCGGCATTACTTGGCCTTGACCCCGTACTGCGAGCGCGCCTTCTTGCGGTCCGACACGCCGGCGGCGTCCAGCGTGCCGCGCACGACCTTGTAGCGCACGCCCGGGAGATCCTTGACGCGGCCGCCGCGCACGAGCACCACGGAGTGCTCCTGCAGGTTGTGGCCCTCGCCCGGGATGTAGACCGTGACCTCCATCTGGTTGGTCAGCCGCACGCGGGCCACCTTGCGCAGAGCCGAGTTCGGCTTCTTGGGCGTGGTGGTGTAGACGCGCGTGCACACCCCGCGACGCTGCGGCGCGGCCACCTTCTTCTTGCGGCCCTTGCCGGACTTCAAGCCTGGGGTGGCGAGCTTCTTCGTCTTCGGGTTGCGGCCCTTGCGGACCAGCTGGGACGTCGTCGGCATACGGCCGCGATGGTAGCAGTGCGGCGGTTTCAGACCCGCTCGCCGAGCTCGCGCAGCAGGTGGGTCTGCTTCTGGCGGCGCTCGTTGAGCTCGGCCTCGAAGCTCTCCAGGTCGGCCCGGCGGCGCCGCACCAGCTCCAGCAGCGCGTCGACGTGCGCCGTGCCCTCGGTCAGGATCCGCCGCCGCTCGGCCGGCGCGTCGGTCTCGTGCCACTCGCGCCGGCGCTGCGCCCGCGCGTCCTCGCCGTGCATCACGGCCTTGAGCTCCTCGAGCGTGAGCCCGAGCATGTGCTTGAGGCGCAGCAGCTCGCGCAGGCGCTCGACGTCAGCCTCGGTGTACTCGCGGTGCTCGCCCGCCGAGCGCTCGCCCGACGCGGCCAGCAGCCCGATCTCCTCGTAGTAGCGGACGGTCCGGGGCGTCGTGCCGGTCTCGCGCGCCAGCTCGCCGATCCGCATCAGTCGCCCTTCGGC
Organism: Solirubrobacteraceae bacterium; assembly: GCA_025935735.1. Next base: position 1,321 of record JAICUS010000305.1, read on the forward strand.
CGCAAGAGCGAGACGCCCGCGCCGACCACCGACGTCGCCGCGAGCACCCACAGCGCCGTGTGCATGTTGGCCACGAACGGGCCCAGCGCGGCGTCCGAGAGCCCGCTGGAGACGCCGGAGAAGATCTTGAACAGCGTTGTCTTGTCCACCGACGAGGTGACGATGGCCAGCACGAAGGCGATCGAGATCACCGCGCCGGTGTTCTGGAGCATCGTCCGCGCGCCGGCGGCGATCCCGCGCCGGAACGTCGGCACCGTGCCCATCATCGCCGCGGTGTTCGGGCTGTTGAACATGCCCGAGGCCACGCCGGTGACGAACAGCCAGAGGGCCGACCAGAAGTACGCCGTGTGGACGCCGAGCGTGGTCATGCCGGCCAGCGAGAACGCGCCGAAGAGCATCCCCCACGCGGCGAGCGCGCGCGAGCCGCGGCGGTCGGCCCAGATGCCGGCCAGCGGCGACGCGATGAGCATGCCGATGGCCATCGGGGAGAGCTCGATGCCCGCGGTGATCGGGTCCTGGCCCTTGACGCCCTGGAAGTAGAAGACGAACAGGAACAGCAGCGCGAAGCGCGACAGGCCGTTGATGAACGCCGCGGCGGTGGCGGCCGAGAAGAGCCGGTTGCGGAAGAGCGTGAGGTCGAGCATCGGCGCGCGGTGGTGGCGCTCGATGACCACGAAGATCGGCAGCAGCACGACGCCGACGGCGATGCCGGCGAGCGTCAGCGTGTCGGTCCAGCCGCTCAGGCCGGCCCGCGACAGGCCGTACACCAGCGCGGTCAGGCCGATCACGAACGTGGTCACGCCGGGGACGTCGAAACCGCGGATGTGGTCGGGCCTGGCCAGCTCGCGCAGGATCATCGCGGCCCACAGGGAGCCGACGAGCGTGAACGGGACGTTGAACCAGAACACCCAGGGCCAGGAGATGGCGACCAGCGCGCCGCCCAGCACCGGCCCGATCACGAGCCCGACGGCGGCCACCATCGTGTTCGTCCCCATGGCGAGCCCGAGCTGCTCCTTCGGGAACGCGTCCGTGACGATCGCGCCCGCGTTGGCGAACAGGAACGCACCGCCGATGCCCTGGACGATGCGCCAGAGGATCAGCTCGGTGCCGTTGGCCGAGAACCCGGCGCCGAGCGAGGCCAGCCCGAACAGCACGAACCCGAGCACGTACGCCTGCTTGCGGCCGAACAGGTCCGACAGCCGGCCGGCGAACAGCACCAGCACGGTCGAGGAGATCATGTACGCGAGGATCACCCAGACCAGCGAGAGGATGCTCGTCTGCAGCGCGTCCTCCAGGTCGGGCAGCGCGATGATCAGCGTGCCCGAGTTGATCGTGGCCAGCAGCATGCCCAGGCTGGTGCAGGACAGCGCCCACCATTTGTAGTGCTCGTGCTCCGCGTCCACGCCCGGGCGGCGGCGGGGCCGGGCGACGGCTTCTTGTTCGATCGCCATTGAAACTGATCCTAACGTAAGCGTCAGCTTCAAGCGGCGTGGCGGCGCCGGCGAACTGCTTGCTGGGTAGGGAGTGAGGGTTCGGCCGCCGTGCGTAGATGATCGTTCCGCGGCGCCCGCGGCGCGGCGGGGCTCCTTTGTCTCGCCATTGGCGACTAACGAGCCCCACGTGTTTCCGGTGTGACACCTTCGCGGTCGATCGTGATCGGTTTGCGCACGACGGCGATCGGTCATGCGCGGCGGAAGGCTCCCCCGTTCCCTACCCAGCAAGCCGTTCGCCGGCGCAACGAGGCGCTCAGCTGCGCAGGACGGCCATCGCGGCGTTGTGCCCCGGGATGCCCGAGACGCCGCCGCCGCGCCGGGCGCCGGCGCCGCAGAGCAGGACGCGCGGGTGGGCGGTCTCCACGCCCCAGGTCCCGACGTCCGCGTCGTCCTCGGCGAACGGCCAGGCGAGGTCGCGGTGGAAGATGTTGCCGCCGGGCATCGCCAGCTCGGCCTCGAGCTCGACCGGGGTGCGGGCCTCCAGGCAGGGCTCGCCGTCGGGGGTGCGGTACAGGCAGTCCTCGAGCGGCTCGGCCAGCACGGAGTCCAGCGAGCGCAGGGTGGCCTCGACCGCCCGCTGCTTCGCTCCCGCGTGGTCGGAGCGGAACAGCCGGGCCGGCATGTGCAGGCCGAAGCAGGTGAGGGTCTGGGCGCCGGAGGCGCGCAGCTCGGGGCCGAGGATCGACGGGTCGGTGAGCGAGTGGCAGTAGACCTCGCAGGGCGGCAGCGAGGGGATCTCGCCGCGGTCGGCCTCGGCGTACGCGGCCTCCAGCTGCGACGCCGTCTCGTTGACGTGGAACGTGCCCGCGAACGCCTCGCGGGGGTCGACGCCGGCCTCCCGCAGGCGCGGCAGCCGCGAGAGCAGCAGGTTGAGCTTGAGCTGCGCGCCCTCGGGCGCGTCGCCCGGGGCCGGCTCGCCGAGCAGCGAGGCGAGCACGTGAGGGGCGACGTTGGCCAGGACGTGCGCCGCGCGCGCCTCGCCGCCCTCCCAGCGCACGACGCCGGCGGGGTCGATCGCGGTCACCTCCACGCCGCAGCGCAGCTCGGCGCCGGCGTCGCGGGCCAGCGAGGCCAGCGCCGACGTCACCGCCCCCATCCCGCCCACCGGCACGTCCCAGTCGCCCGTCCCGTTGCCGGTCACGTGGTAGGCGAAGCAGCGGTTCTGGCGCAGCGACGGCTCGCCGGCGCGGGCGAACGTGCCGATCAGCGCGTCGGTCAGCACCACGCCGCGCTCGACGTCGTCCTCGAAGACGGCCAGCGCCTCCTCCAGCGGGCGCTCGAAGATCGCCTCCCACGCCGCGTCGTCGTCGACCCGCGCGCGCAGCTCGTCGCGCGACAGCAGCGGCTCCGTGAACGTCGGGAACACCGCCCGGGCCACCCGCGCGGTCATCGCGTAGAAGTCCCGCCAGGCCGGCGAGGGCGCCTCGCCGGTGCGCACCAGCAGCCCGCCCGGCCCGTCCGGCCGCGGCGTGTAGGACGACACGCCGCGCCGGCGCAGCTCGACGTCCAGCCCGAGATCCGCCGCCACCGCCCGCGGCAGCAGGGACACGAGGTACGAGTAGCGCGACAGCCGCGCGTCCACGCCCGGCCACGGCCGCTCGGACACCGCGGCGCCGCCCACCTGGTCGCGCCGCTCCAGCACCAGCACGGAGCGCCCGGCGCGCGCGAGGTAGGCGGCGGCCACCAGCCCGTTGTGGCCGCCGCCGACGATGACGGCGTCGTAGTCGCTCAAACCGCGGCGCCCAGCGCCTCGAACAGCTCCGTGTACGGCTGCCCGGTCGCCTCGGCCACCGGCTGGTAGGTGACCTTGCCGTCGACGACGTTCACGCCCTTGGCCAGCCCCGGGTTCTCCCGCGCCGCGCCGGCCACGCCGGCATCGGCCACGTGGAGGATGTAGGGCAGCGTCGCGTTGGTCAGCGCGCGCGTGGACGTGACCGGAACCGCGCCCGGCATGTTGGCCACGCAGTAGTGGGTGATGCCGTCGACTTCGTAAGTGGGGTCGGTGTGCGTGGTCGGCCGCGAGGTCTCGAAGCAGCCGCCCTGGTCGATCGAGACGTCCACCAGCACCGCGTTGCGCTTCATCAGCTTCAGCTGCTCGCGGCGGATGACGTACGGCGCCTTCGCGCCGTGGACGAGCACCGCGCCGATCACGAGGTCGACCTCGGGCAGCCGCTGCTCGATGTCCAGCGTCGACGCGTAGCACGTGTCCGCCCGGCCGTTGAACGCGATGTCCAGCTCGCGCAGCCGGTCGATGCTGCGGTCGTAGACGTAGACCGTGGCCTCCATCCCGAGCGCGATGAACGCCGCGTTCATGCCCACCACGCCGCCGCCGATGATCATCACCTTGGCCGCGGCCACGCCCGGCACGCCGCCGAGCAGGATCCCCCGCCCGCCGAGCGGCTTCTCCAGCATGAACGCGCCCGCCTGCGTGGCGATCTTGCCCGCCACCTCGCTCATCGGCGCCAGCAGCGGCAGCCGTCCGCGGGTGTCCTCGACGGTCTCGTAGGCCACGCAGGTCGCGCCGGACTCGACCAGCCCGCGGGTCAGCTCGGCGTCGGGCGCCAGGTGCAGGTAGGTGAACAGCGTGTGCCGCGGCTCGAGCATGGAGACCTCGGCCGGCTGCGGCTCCTTGACCTTGACCACCATCTCCGACTCGGCGAACACGGCCTGCGCGTCGGGGACGATGCGGGCGCCCTGCGAGGTGTACTCCTCGTCGCCGATCGCCGAGCCCTCGCCGGCGCCGGCCTGCACCACGATCTCGTGCCCGTGCTCGACCAGCTCGCGCACCCCCGCGGGCGTCAGGGCCACGCGGTACTCGTCCGTCTTTATCTCGGTGGGGACGCCGACCTTCATGGGTTCCTTTCTCGGGGTGTGTGCCTCGCGGGCCTGATGAGCTCGCGCCCGCGCAGGGCGAGCCAGAAGTCGATGCGGTCGCGCGCCGAGTCCAGCGAGCGGCCGGTCAGCTCCTCCACCCGGCGGATCCGGTAGCGGAGGGTGTGACGGTGGCAGAACAGCGCGCGCGCCGCCCGCTCCCACTGCCCGTTGGCCTCGATGAACGCCTCCAGCGAGCGCATCAGCTCGCCGCCGTAGGCGCCCTCGGAGTCCTCGATCGGGGCGAGGATGGAGTCGCAGAACAGCCGCAGCGCGTCGTCGTCCTGCAGCGAGAGCAGCAGCTGGAAGGAGCCGAGGTCGCGATAGGTGGCCAGCGCGCCCTGCCCTGCGCCGTGGCCGTTGGCCGCCAGCGCTCGCGCCTCCAGCGCGCAGCGCGCCTCGTGGAAGCCCCGGCGCAGGTCCTCGGGCGCGACGACGCGGCCCGCGCCGGCGTCGAGGGGCTCGCCGGCCTCGCGGGCCACCCGCGCGCGCAGCCGATCGGAGAGCGCGAACAGCTCGTCGTCGCCGGCCGCCGGCAGCAGCGCGCACAGAAAGCGCCCGGCGGGCGCCACCAGGCCGCCGCCGGCCTCCTCGCGCACGGCTCCGGCCAGCGCCTCCTCGGCGGCGGTGCGCACGCTGCGCGGCGGGGCGAAGACGAGCGCGCCGGCGCGGTCGCGCAGCCCGAACGGCTCCAGCCGCCGCGCCAGCTCCGGCCCCTCGAGGTCGCCGGCCACCATGGCCGAGAGCACGTCCCCGGCCAGCCGGCGCTCGGTGTCGTCGGCCACCCGGCGGCGCAGCAGCTCGAGCGCGACGATGGTCACCGCCTGGTGGAGCGTCAGCCGGTCGAGCTCCGACAGCGGCCCGTGGTCCTTGGCCGCGATCAGCCACGCCTCCGGCACCGGACCGTCGCCGCGCGCCGGCTGGGGCGTGCGGGCCACCGGCAGCCCGAGCGCGCGGGCCGGCGGGTCGAAGATCTCCGGCTCGGGCGCGTAGCCGCGCCGCCCGCCCGCGGCCGTGCGCTCGCGCAGCTCGGCGGCCAGGGCGGCCACCGCGGCGTCCGGCAGCCCGTGGCGGCCCGAGCGCTTGGCCAGCACCTCGCCGCGGCCGTCGAAGATCAGCGCCGGCCCGCCGATCATCGACGCCAGCGCGGCGGCGACGCCGTCCAGCCCGCGCTCGGAGAGCACGATCCGCTCCAGGCGCTCGTGCGCGGACAGCGCCCGCTGCAGCACGGCGTACTGCTCGTTGACCAGGTGCGTGAACGCCTTCTCGGTGACCGCGATGAACGGCAGCTCGTACGGCACCTCGAACAGCGGGAAGCCGTGCTCCTCGGCCGCCGCCCGCAGCGCCTCGGGCACGCCGTCGTGGGAGAACCCCGCGCCGAAGCCCAGCCCGGTCAGCCCGCGGCGCACGAGCCGGGCCACATATTCGCGCTGCTCGGCGTCGTCGCCCAGCTGCAGTCCGGTGGTGAGCAGCAGCTCGCCGCCGGACAGCCACGGTGTCGGATCGGCCAGCTCGGAGATGTGCACCCAGCGGACCGGCCGGTCGAGCCCGGCCTCGCCGGCCACGACCCGCACCTCCA
>JAICUS010000324.1 GCA_025935735.1 Solirubrobacteraceae bacterium
GGTCGGCCAGTCCCTCCGGAGATGGTCTGCGCGCGTTGACTCGCATCCGAAAAGCTCCCCTCCTGCGACCCACTGGCGCCCGGCTGCTGCCGAGCCCCGGCTTCTTGTTAGCGTTCACATCACAGGCTGTGCAAAACGCCGCGCGACAACGCCGCGCGGCGCACGAAATGCGTTTCGGCAGTCGCCCTGCCGACGGGCGGTGAACCCGCAAAGAAACGACCAGAAATGCTTTTCCGAACGATATAGTCGCGGCCGCATGACTGTCAAGCGCGGACATACGAGTGGCGCATGAGCGCGGCTGACGCCTCTCTGCCGGCCGAGCCGGCGCCCGGCGAGGTGCGGGCCCCCGAGCGGCGGGCACCGCGCCCGCGGGCGACGCTGCGCGACGTGGCGGCGCTGGCCGGCGTGTCCGTGCCCACGGCGTCGAAGGCGATCAACAACCGCGTCCATGTGAACGCTGCCACGCGCAGCCGCGTGCTCGCCGCCGCCGAGCAGCTGGGCTTCGCCCCCAACGTGCTCGCGCGCGGGCTCCTGGACGGCCGCACGGGCACGGTCGGGCTGCTCACCAGCGACCTCGTCGGCCGCTTCAGCCTGCCGATCCTCATGGGCGCCGAGGACGCGTTCGGCGCCGGCCGCACATCCGTGTTCCTGTGCGACGCGCGCGGGGACACGATCCGTGAGCGCCACCACCTCGCCGCGCTGCTCGCCCGCCAGGTCGACGGGCTGATCGTCGTGGGCAGCCGCACCGACCCGCGCCCGTCGCTCGGCCGCGACCTGCCGATCCCGGTGGTCTACGTCTACGCCGAGTCCGACGACCCGGACCACGACCTCTCGCTCGTGCCCGACAACGTCGGCGCGGGCGCGCTGGCGGTCGAGCACCTGCTCTCGATGGGCCGCCGGCGCATCGCCCATGTCGGCGGCGACCCGACCTACCTCGCCACCACCGACCGCGCCCGCGGGATCGCCGACGCGCTCGCCGCCGCCGGCCTCGAGCCCGCCGCCGAGCCGATGTACGGCGACTGGTCTGAGCCCTGGGGCGTCGCCGCCGCCCGCGCGATGCTCGCCCAGGGCCGCGAGATCGACGCGATCCTCTGCGGCTCCGACCAGGTGGCCCGCGGCGTGCTCGACGGCTTGCGCGAGAGCGGCCGCGCCGTGCCGGACGACATCGCGGTCATGGGCTTCGACAACTGGGAGGTCATGATCGCCGGCTCGCGCCCGCGGCTCACCAGCATCGACATGAACCTCGAGGCCCTCGGCCGGATGGCCGCCGAGCGCCTGTTCGCCGCCATCGACGGCTCGCTGGCCGCCGGCGTCGAGCGCTTCCCGTGCCGGGTCGTCCCCGGGCAGACGACCTCGCCGGCCGCCTGAGCCGCGCTCAGCCGGCCAGGCGCTCGAGCGGCTGGCCGGTCACGGCGGCGATGAGCTCGAAGTCCTTGTCGTCGTGCAGCACCGCCAGCCCGGCGCTCTCGGCGATCGCGGCGATCAGCAGGTCCGGGATCGACGGCGCCCGGTGGTCGCCGCAGCCGGCGAGGAGTGCGAGCACCTCGACGGCCCGCCCCTCGGCGCGGGGCGTCGCGTACTCGACCGGCATCGAGGCGATCGGCGGCTCGGCGAGTCCGGCGCGCAACTGCGCCGCATCGCGCGCGGAGTAGGCCACTTCGAGCAGGGTCACCGTGGCGATCCGCACGAGGCCCCGCTCGATGCGGCCGGCCCAGGTCTCGCTCTCGCCGGTCGCGCCGAGGCGGATCAGGGCCGACTTGTCGATCAGCCAGCCCGCGGCGTCGCTCACGACCACGCCCGGCGCATGACCTCGGGATCGGCCAGGTCCGCGAAGCGGGCGGAGAAGCGCGCGAGGTCCTCAGCCGTCACCGGCCCGGCGGGACGCGCCGCGTCCTGCCGCAACCGCCGTCGCAGGTACTCGGTGCGCGAGAGCCCGAGGCGCGCGGCCTGCGCGTCGATCCGCGCGATGTCCTCCGCGGGCACGTCTCGGATCAGGATGTCCGGCATCGCCCGATGATAGCGCCTGATATCGGCCGCCGCTCGGCGCGCGACCAGGCGCTCCGCCGGAACGGTATTGGTGTATGCATAGAGGCGTGTATCCGCGCATCGAGGTGGAGGGCGGCCCGGCCGAGCGCGGCCGCCGGTACGGCGAGGCGGCCCGCGAGCGCGTGCAGCGCTCGGTCGAGGCCTACGGCGAGGTGTTCGCGCACTACGCCGGCTGGGATTGGGAGCGCGTGCGCGCCGAGGCGGCGGGCTACCGGGCGCCGGTGGAGGCGTACGAGCCGCGCTATCTGGAGGAGATGGACGGGCTCGCCGCGGGCGCCGGGGTCGACCCGCTCGACGTGCTGGCCATCAACGTCCGCACCGAGATCATGTTCGCGGCCACCGCGCGCGACCTCGGGCGGGTGCCCGCCGAGTGCACGTCGTTCGCCGCGGTGCCGAGCCGGACCGCGGCAAACGAGCTGCTGGTCGGCCAGAACTGGGACTGGCTACCGCACGCCGCCGACACCACGGTGATCCTCGAGGCGCGCCAGGACGACGGCCCGGACTTCGTCACGGTCGTCGAGGCCGGCCTGCTGGCCAAGGTGGGGATGAACTCGGCGGGAATGGCGATCGCCACCAACGCGCTCGTGACCGCGGCCGACCAGGGCCGCGCCGGCGTGCCCTACCACGTCCTGCTGCGCGCGCTGCACGACGCCGAGACGCCGGCCGACACGATGACCGCGCTCGGGCGCCGCGAGCGCTCGTCGTCGGCCAACTACCTGGTCGCCCACGCCGACGGCATCGCGCTCGACGTCGAGGCCGCGCCCGGCGACTACGCGCAGCTGTTCGTCGGCTACCCCGAGCACGGCGTGATCCTGCACACCAACCACTTCGCCAACCCGGGCTTCGACGGGCGCGACGTCGGCCTGGTGTCGATGTCCGACAGCGTGTTCCGGTTGATGCGCGCCCGCCAGCTCGTGGCCGAGCACCCCGGTCCGCTGGACCGCGAGTTCTTCGAGCGGCTGCTGGCCGACCATGCCGCCCACCCGCACGGCGTCTGCTGCCACCCGGACCCGCGCCTGGCGCCGGCCGACCAGTCGGCCACGCTGGCCAGCGTGATCATGGAGCCGGCGACGCGGCGGCTGTGGGTGGCCGCGGGCACGCCGTGCGCCGCGCCGTTCGAGCTGCTCGACTACGGCGGCTGGCTCGACAAGCCGCCGGCCGTGCGCCGCGACGTCCAGGCGTTCGCGGCATGAGCCTCTCCGTCTGCCTGTCGTTCGACTTCGACGCCATGTCGGTCTGGGTCGCCCAGACCGACAACCCGTCGACGATCTCCCGCGGGGAGTTCGGCGCGGTGGCCATCCCGCGCATCCTCGCGCTGCTGGAGCGCCACGGCGCGCGGGCGACGTTCTTCATCCCCGGCCACACCGCGCTCGCCTATCCGTTCCTCGTGCGCGAGATCGTCGCCGCGGGCCACGAGGTCGGCCACCACGGCTGGGTACACGAGAACCCCGCGGTGCTCGACCTGGAGGCCGAGCGCGAGGTGCTGCGGCGCGGCTTCGACGCGCTCGAGCGCGCGGCGGACGTCCGGCCGGAGGGCTACCGCTCGCCCGGATCGAGCTTCTCGGTGAACACGCTCGCCGTGCTGGAGGAGTTCGGCATCCGCTGGGACTCGAGCCTCGCCGGCTCCGACTTCCGGCCCTACTACCTGCGCCAGGGCGACCGGGCGTCGAAGACCGAGGCGTACGCGTTCGGCGCGCCGTGCGAGCTGGTCGAGCTGCCGTTCAGCTGGAGCCTGGACGACTTCCCCCACTTCGAGTTCGAGGTCGGCTGGAGCACCGACCAGGCGCCGGCCTCGCGCGTGTATGAGATCTGGCACAGCGAGTTCGAGTACGCGCACGCCCACGCGGACGGCGGCTTCATCGGCTTCTGCATGCACCCGCAGGTGATCGGGCGCGGGCACCGGCTGACCATGCTCGACCGGCTGGTGACCGCGATGGCGCAGGCGGGCGGCGTGACGTTCGAGCCGCTGGGCGACTACGCGCGGCGCTGGCGCGAGGCCAACCCGCTGGCGGAGTGGCGGCAGGGCGACGCGCTGCACGCGCGGGCCATCCGCGAGGCGCTCAGCTGAGCAGCCCGTCGACGAGCGCGCGCAGCCCGGGCTCGTAGGTGTCGCGGCCGCGCGCGCCCGCCCACTCGCCGGCCACGGAGGCGAGCGCCGGGAAGCGCTCGGGGTCGGCCGACTGCAGGACGCCGAGCACGAACGGCGGGCGGCCGAGCGCGGCGACCCGCTGCACGCCGCGGCGCACGACCAGGTCGCCGACCGTGAACTGCCAGATCACCCGGTAGCCGTCGGCGGCGCGCGCGGGCGACAGCCCGGCGGCGACGAAGCCCGCGACGATCTCCTCCATCAGCCAGAGGATGCTCGGCGCGATCAGGTCGCCGCCGGCCAGCACGTCGACGATCCACGGATGCTCGGCCAGCCCGTCGCGCATGTGCCGGCTCGCCGCCAGCACCCGCTCCCGCGGCTCGGGCGGGAGATGCGGGCGCGGGACGGCGGCCGCCAGCTCGTCCAGCAGCGCCACCAGCAGCTCGTCCTTGCCGCGCACATGGCGATACAGCGCCATCGGCGAGGCGCCGAGCTCGTCGGCCACCCGGCGCATGGTGAGCGCGTCGACGCCGTCGCGCTCGACGAGCCGCTGGGCGGCGGCGACGATCGCCGCGCGCGACAGGCGCGCCGGGCGCCCGCGGGCTGTCACAGGGGCGGCTCGCCCACCGCCGGGCGGTACGTCCCGAAGTTCCAGAGGTTGCCCTCCGGGTCGCGCACCGCGAAGTCGCGGGAGCCGTAGTCGGTGTCGGCGAGCTCGCGCACGATCTCCGCGCCGGCGGCCCGCGCGCGCTCGTAGCGCTCGTCGGGATCCTCGACCGCCACGTACGCCCAGCTCTGGCCGACGTGGTTGCCGTAGGTGTCGTCCTTCTCGGAGCCGAGCATGACGATGGAGGGGCCGAAGCTGAGCTCGGCGTGCGCGATGGTGCCGTCCTCGTTCTCGTAGAGGACGCGCTCCGCGAACCCGAAGGTGTCCTTGAGCCAGGCGATCCCGGCGCGGGCGTCGCGGTAGCGCAGCGAGGGATAGATCGTGGGCGCGGTGTCGGGCATCGTGCGAACCTCCTTTGCGTACGTGTACGCAAATTAGCACCCGTCTCGGCTCGACGTCAAGTGATTCAATCTCTGTATGACTTCCATCCGGCTCGCCGGCGGGCCGGTGTCGTGGGGCGTCGACTTCGCCGGCGCGCCGGACAACCCGCCGCCCGAGGTCGTGCTCGACGGGATCGCCGGCGCCGGGCTGCGCTGGCTGGAGCTGGGCCCGGCGGGCTACCTCCCCGGCGGCGCCGCGCTGCGCGCCCGCGGGCTCGGCGCGGTCGGCACGTTCGTGTTCGCCGACTTCCACCGCGCCGGCGCGGAGGCAGAGACGGAGGCGGCGCTGGACGCGATCGCCGCCGCCGGCGGCTCGCTGCTCGTGCTCATCGACCGCCCGTCGCCGGAGCGGGCGGCGACCGCGGGGCGCCCCGATCTGGCCCCCCGGCTCGGCCGCACCGCCTGGCGGGCCATGCTCGACCGGCTGCGCCGCGCGGCCGAGCGGGCCGCGGAGTGCGGCGTGCGCGCCGTCGTCCACCCGCACGCCGGCGGCTACATCGAGTTCGAGGACGAGGTCGAGCGGCTGCTCGCGGAGATCGACACCGCCGGGCTGTGCCTCGACACCGGTCATGCGCTGTACGCCGGCAGCGACCCGGCCGCGCTCGTCCGCCGCCACGCCGCCCGCTTGGAGCACCTGCACCTCAAGGACGTCGCCGGGCCGGTGCGGGCCCGCGGACTGGGCTTCTGGGACGCGATCGCCGCCGGCGTCTTCTGCCCGGTCGGCGACGGCCTCCTGCGGCTGCCCGAGCTGCGCGACGCACTGGCGGAGGCCGGCTACCGCGGCTTCGCCACCGTCGAGCAGGACCGCCGCCCGGGCGGCGCCGGCGACCCGGCGGCCGACCTGCGCCGGAGCATCGAGCGCATCCGGGCGGCCGGGATCGCAGCCTGAGGCGCGGAGGCCCGCGGGGCGCGGCTCGTCCCCGCGGGCCGGGCCGAACCCGCCGGCGGCTCACCACGGATGCGCGGGGTCGACGCCGGTCTCGAAGCAGAAGCCGTCGACCGCCCGGCAGTCCAGCGCCGTGGCGATCCACGCGCCCGCGGTCGCCGCCTCCGCGGCCAGCGCGGGCGACGACGCCGGCCATGGGCTGTCCTCCAGGCGCTGCGCGAGCGCCCGCACCGCGTCGGCCAGGCAGCCGTGCACCAGCTCGAGCACGAGCCCGGCGGGCCCGACGAGCGCATATGGCGCGCCCCCTCGCTCCGGCAGCGGCGCGCGCATCCGGCGCAGCAGCCGCCGCTGCTCGCCCCGGCGGGCGGCCGTGCCCGGCTCGCCCGACGCCAGCGCGGCGATCCGCGCGTCCAACGCGGCCACGAGGCTCGCGTGCTGGACGGCGGCCAGCTCCACCCGCAGCACGTCGCACACGCCCAGCCCGCGCGCGCTGCCCGACATCGCCGCCTCGGCGGCGCTACGGTCCCACTGCATAGGAGTGATCCCTCCTGTGCCGGCCCCGGGGCGTTGGCGCGCCGCCGGGGCGCTCTCTCTCGGTTGACGGTACGCCGCGAAGGCTACGCGGCGGGGCGGCGGAGCGGGACGCGCGTCACCAGGCGGTCCAGCCGCCGTCGACGCGCAGCACGTGGCCGGTGACGCTTGCGGACGCGTCGCAGGCGAGGTAGCGGACCGCCCGGGCGACGTCGGCGACCGCGGCGAGGCGGCGCGTCGGCAGCCGGCCGAGCACCTCGGCCCGGAAGCCCGGGTCGGCGAGCATCGGCGCGGTCAGCGGCGTGTGCACGAACGTCGGCGCCACCGCGTTGACCCGCACGCCCGCGGCGGCCCACTCGAC
>JAICUS010000090.1 GCA_025935735.1 Solirubrobacteraceae bacterium
CGCCCGGGAACCGGATCGCGTGACCGACTCGGCACGGCGCCCGCGTTCACCGCGTGACGTGAGCGGAGGACAGTTCGACCGGCAACAGGTCCACCCGGCCGTGCGGCGGGTCCACCTTCTCCACCTGCACCACGACCGGGTCGCCGAGCCGGATCTCCCCGCCCGACTCCGCGCCGATCAGCCGCGTGTCCAGCTCGTCGAGCTGCCACCAGTCGCCGCGCAGCCGGCGCACGGGCAGCAGCCCCTCGTAGCCGTCGAACGCCACGAACGCGCCGGCGCCGATCACGCCCGTGACCTCGCCGGCGAACTCCGCCTGCCGGCCGCCCTGGAACAGCTCGGTCTCCAGCAGGAACGCCCGGGCGACGTTGTCGGCGGTGCGCTCGATGGTCATGGCGTCGCGCTCGCGCAGCGAGCACCACTCGCCGGCCGCCTGCAAATCCGAAACCCGCGGGTCCTCCCCCGCCCCGAGCGCCGACAGCAGGGCGCGGTGGCAGATGAGGTCCGGGTAGCGGCGGATCGGCGAGGTGAAGTGGCAGTAGCGGGGCGAGCGCAGGCCGTAGTGGCCGACGTTGCGCGGCTGGTAGCGCGCCTGCTTGAGCGACCGCAGCACCAGCGACGTGAACGCCGGCCGTCCGCGCCCCCGCCGCCGCACCTCGGCGTCCACCAGCCGCGCCGCCGCGGACGCGACGTCGCCGGCCTGCTGCGGGGTCATCGGGTCCGGGACCGGCGGCGTCGGGACGTCCAGCGCCGCCAGCTGCTCGACCAGCCGCTGGACCCGCGGCGGGTCCGGCGGCTCGTGCACGCGAAACAGAGCAGGCAGACGACGCGACTCCAGCAGGGTCGCCACCGCCTCGTTGGCCGCGATCATCAGGTGCTCGATCAGCCGGTGCGACTCGGTGGCCTCCGACGGCGCCGAGCCCGTCACGTGCCCGTCGCGGGAGAACGCGAACTCCGGCTCGGCGGACTCGACCGCCAGCGCGCCCCGCGCCTCGCGCGCCTCGCCCAACGCCGCCGCCACCGCCCGCGCGGCGGCCAGCGGCGCAGCCCACGGCTCCTCCGCCCGTTCGACGCCGTCGAACACCCGGTCGACGCGCGGGTAGTCGAGCCGCGCGTCCGAGCGGATCACGCTGCGGTGGAACGCCGTCCGCCGCACCCGCGCGCCGTCGAAGTCCAGCTCCACGGTCACCGCCAGCCGGTCGGCGCCCGGCACGAGCGAGCACGCGCGGTTGGACAGCGCCTCGGGCAGCATCGGCTCCACCAGCCCGGGCACGTAGACGGAGTTGGCGCGCCGGAACGCCTCGCGGTCGAGCGCGGACCCCGGCCGCACGTGCGCGGCCACGTCGGCGATGTGCACCCACACCCGGATCGCCCCGTCGTCCAGGCGCGAGGCCGAGATCGCGTCGTCGAAGTCCTTGGCCGACGGTGGGTCGATGGTGAACGTGGGCAACGCGCGGAAGTCCTTCCGCTCGGGCCCCGCCACGGTCTCCTCGGCCGCCACCCGCGCCTCGCGCTCGACCAGCGGGTCGAACCGCCGCCGCAGCCCGCGCTCGTGCATCAAGGCCTCGAGCACGTCGCGGGCCACGTCCGGCCGGCCGATCCGGCGCACGAGCCTGCCGTTGCCGCCGCGCGGGCCCGACGGGGCCACCAGGACCAGGTCGCCGACGCGGGCGTGGCGCGGCTTGTCCACGTTGATCCGGTGCCCGCGGGTGAAGAACGGCGACGCGGCATGGTGGCGCCCGTGCTTCTCCAGCACGGCGACCACGCCGCCCGCGGAGCTCACTTGCCCGCCGCGACGGCCTTCAACGCAGCCTGGAGCGCCTCGTCGGGCTTGGTCTTCGGGTTGTCGGACGCCTTGATGTCCGGCGTGATCCCCGCGCCCTTGCGCACGCCGCCGCCGCCCAGGTTGCGGCCGTTCGGGGTGAAGTACTCGCCCACGGTGATGTCCAGCGCGCCGCCGTTGGACAGCCGCTCGATCTCCTGGAAGACGCCCTTGCCGTAGGTGTGCGTGCCCACGACCACCGCCCGCTTGTGGTCCTGCAGCGCGCCGGTGACGATCTCCGACGCCGAGGCGGTGTGGTCGTCGACCAGCACCGCCACCGGGACCTTGGTGGAGATCGACCGGCCGGTGGCGTTGTAGACGTGCTCGGGCCGGCTGCGCCCGCGCGTGGACACGATCCGGCCGTCGGGGACGAAGATCGAGGCGATCTGGACGGCCTCGTCCAGCAGCCCGCCGCCGTTCTGGCGCAGGTCGAACACCACGCCCTTGGCGCCCTTGCGCAGCAGGTCCCGCACCGCCGTGTCGACCTCGCCGTGCGCTCCCGCCGTGAAGCCCGCCAGGTGCACCCAGGCGATCTCGGCGCCGTGGTAGCGCTTCAGCTTGGACTCGACGACCGGGATGTTGACCTCCTGGCGCTCCAGCGTCAGCTGGTGCAGGCGCCCGGCGGACTTGACGCCCAGGCGCACCGACGTCCCGGCCGGCCCCTTGATCAGGTTCGTCGACTGGTCGGAGCTCTTGCCGGCCAGCGGCGTGCCGTTGACGCTGACGATCAGGTCGCCGGCGCGCAGGCCGCCGCGCGCCGCGGGCGAGTGGTCATAGACCTGCTCGATCCGCAGGCCCTGCTTGACCTGCGACACCGTCATCCCGACGCCCTGGAAGCGGCCCTCGGTGTCGGCCTCGAAGTCGTCGTAGTTGCGGGGCGAGAAGTAGTGCGAGAACGGGTCCTTCAGCGAGGCCACCGCCGCGCCGATCGACGTGTCCAGCAGCTGGTCGCGGTTGACCGGCTTGTAGTAGTCGCGATGGATCTCGTCGACCGCCTCCTGGTAGAGACGGCCCTGCGTGTCGGCCACGAGCGTGTTGCGCGCGAAGCCCGGCAGGCGGTCCGGGTGCCCGCCCCAATAGATCCCCGCGATCAGCGCGACCGGGACGAGCACGACGAGGAGCGAGCGGCGCATACCGGGACCCCACGGTACCGCGCGCAGCCGGCTAGACGCGCAGGAAGCGGCGCAGCGACAGGCCCGAGCCGAGCGCCGACACGGTCACCGCGGCGCCGAGCAGGATGGCGATCAGCAGCCGGAAGTCGATCGTGTCCGGCGCGGCGATCAGCGCGAAGTCCGCGGCCAGCGGGTCGACCACGGCGATCTTGACCACGGCCAGCAGCAGGATCGCCACGACGCCGCCCAGCGCGCCCACGATCACGCCCTCGAGCACGAACGGCCAGCGGATGAACCAGTCGGTGGCGCCGACCAGCTTCATCACCTCGACCTCGCGCCGGCGGGCGTAGAGCGACAGGCGGATGGTGTTGGCGATCAGCAGCATGCTGGCGATCCCCAGCAGGCCGGCCAGCAGCGCCATCGTCAGCTTCACCACCCGGGTCACGGAGAGGATCTTGTTCGTGTCCTCCTCGCGGTTGTGGACCTCGTCGATCGCGGGGTCCACGACGGTCCGCCCGCCGCCCGGCGCCGGCGGCGTCAGCGCGTCCTTCAGCGCCGCGATGTCCTCGGGTCGCTTCGGCGTGACCCGGAACGTGTCCGGCAGCGGGTTGGAGCCCAGCAGGTCGTAGGCCTTCGGGTTGCGCTTGCGCTCGGTCCGGTAGGCCTGCTGCTTGGAGACGTACCGGATGTCCTTGACCATCGGCTCGCTCTGCAGCAGCCGGCGCACGCGCTCGACGTCCGCGCGCTTGGCCGTCGTCTTGAGATAGACGTCGGCGATCACCTTGCCGCGCACCTCGTTGGCCGCGCCGGTGGTGGCCTGCACGACCGGGATGAACACGCCCAGCACGAGCACGGTGACCAGCACCGTGGCCATGGCGGCGAACGACGGGATCGCGTTGCGCTTGAGCGCCCGCAGCGCCTCGCGCAGGAAGAAGACCGGCTTCAACCCTGTGCGCTCCGCATCCGCACGGCGAACTCCCGCGTCGACTCGCGGGCGGCGTAGGCGCCGGCCTGCTCGTCGCGGACGATGCGGCCGCCGGCGAGCTCGATCACGCGCCGGCGCATCTTGTCGACCATCGCCACGTCGTGGGTGGCGACGAGCACCGTCGTCCCGGTGCGGTTGATCCGGTAGATCAGCTGCATGATCCCGATCGACGTCTCGGGGTCGAGGTTGCCGGTCGGCTCGTCGGCGATCAGCAGCGGCGGGTGGTTGACGAACGCGCGCGCGATGGCCACGCGCTGCTGCTCGCCGCCCGAGAGCTGGTCGGGATAGTTGTGCAGCTTGGTCGAGAGCCCGGTCAGGCGCAGGATGTCCGGCACCTTGTTGCGGATCTCGCGCCGCGTGCCGCCGGTCACCTGCAGCGCGTAGGCCACGTTGTCGTAGACCGTGCGGTTGGGCAGCAGCTTGTAGTCCTGGAAGACCACGCCGAGGTTGCGCCGGTAGTAGGGCACGCGGTTGCGCGGGATGCGCGCGACGTCGCGGCCCGCCACGCGGATCTCGCCCTCCGTCGGCTCGGCTTCCTTGATCAGCAGGCGCATCGTGGTCGACTTGCCCGAGCCGGACGCGCCGACGAGGAAGACGAACTCGCCGGGGAAGACGTCGAAGGTCACGCCGGCGAGCGCGACGTCACCGGAGTCGTAGCGCTTGGAGACGTCGGCGAACGAGACGACGGCGCCGGTCGCGGGGGTGTGCGGCGCACCGCCGCGGTGCGTGTCCTCGCGGCGCCGGCGGCGGCGGATGTGGCGTTCGGTGGCGGCCATGACGGACCGGGGAGGGTACGAGCCACCCTTCGCCGGGCGCGCAAGGTTCCCTGCAACGAGGCTTCAGTACGCTGGGCGGCCATGGCGCGCATCGAGTCCTCCTCCCTGCCGAACGGCCTGCCACTGCACCGCGTCGAGCTCCCGACGCGCTCCACCACGGTGCTCGTCGCCTTCGACGCCGGCGCGCGGACCGAGCGGCCGGAGGAGAACGGGATGGCCCATTTCCTGGAGCATCTCGTGTTCAAGGGCGGGCAGAAGTACGACGACTACCGCAAGGTCAACCAGACCGCGGAGACGATGGGCGCCGTGCTCAACGCCTACACGTCGCACGACCTGGTGGCGTTCCACATCACCTGCCGCGCCGAGGTGGCGCCGGAGGCGATCGACCTGCTGACCGACTTCGTGGGGCGCCCGAAGATCGACGCCGAGGAGCTCGACCGCGAGCGTGGCGTGGTGATCCAGGAGATCGCCCGCGCGCACGACCAGCCGTCGGTGGTGGCCGAGCACCTGATCGACCGCGCCGCGTTCGGCGAGCACCCGCTGGGGCGGCCGGTCCTGGGGCCCGCGGAGCACCTGCGGACGTTCTCGCGCGACGACGTGCTGACCTTCCGGCGGCGCCAGTGGGCGGGCGGGCGCGGCGGCGCGTTCCTGGTCGGCAACCTCGAGCACGTGCCCGACGACTCCGACCTGGCCGAGGCGTTCGGCCGCTTCCCGTCGATCTCGGCCAACGGCGCGTACGAGCCGGCGCCCGCGTTCTCGCCCCAGACGCTGGTCGAGGAACGCGACTCCAACCAGTCGCACCTGCGGATGTCCTACCGGCCGGCAATCGAGGCGCGCGACGGCCGCGCGCGGGCGGCGCTGACCGTCTACGCGACGCTGCTGGGCGGCTCGATGGGCTCGCGGCTGTTCGACGAGATCCGCGAGCAGCGCGGCCTCGCCTACTCCGTCTACGCGCTCGACCACGCGTTCGCCGACGTGCCGATCCTCCAGCTCTCGGCGGGCCTGGACTCGGCGAAGTGCGTGGAGGCGTTCACGCGCATGCGCGAGATCGTGGACGAGCTGCGCACCGACGGGCCCTCCGAGGAGGAGGTCGAGCGGGCGCGCGCGTACGCCGCCGGGCGGCGCGTGCTGGCGTTCGAGAACACCAACGCGGTGGCCCGCCACGCGGCGGCCCAGACGGTGGTGTTCGGCCAGGACATCGACCCGGATGCGGCGATCGCGGCGCTCGACGGCGTGACGTTCGACGAGGTCCGGGAGATCGCCGACGGCATCTCCGAGTCGCTGTCGGTGGCCTGCGTCGGCCCCCACAGCCTCGACGAGTTCTCATAACCGTGGGGTTGCCCGCCTTGTCGCGGGCGGGCGGCTGGGCCACAATTGAGTCGTTGACCCCAGTGGAGCTCAACCACCGCGAGCTCGAGCGCTACGTGCGCCGGGTCGCCGACCGGTGGCCGCTCGACCGCGCGATGCTGGGCGGCGCCCGCGTCGCCGACCTGCGCGGCGCCGGCCCCCAGCGTGAGCGCGGCCCGGAGTACGTGATCGTGCTGGTGTCCGAGCACTTCGACGGCGTGCCCTGGCTGGAGCGCGTCTACGTCGCCGGGACGCTGTGGGACGCCTACGAGATGGGCGCGCCCGCGGACGTCCACGCCTACACCCGCGCGGAGTTCGAGCGCAAGCGCGAGAGCATGGCCGCCGTGCGGGCGGCCGCCGAGTGGGGGCTCGAGCTGCTCCCCGAGCCGGCCTAGCCGCCCCGCCGCGACCCTCGTCGCGGCCCCATTGGACCTTGGTCGCATCGCTTGAACGGGCGCCGTCGCGCGCGCGTAACGCGGGCCGATGGACGCGTGTCGCACTGACATGCCCCGCTTCTCGCCGTCCTCGGTTCTCCTGCGCACGCAGTCCGACGAGCGTCTGGTGGCACTGGCGCGGGACGGGCACGAGCGGGCCTTCGAGGCGATCGTGGAGCGCTACCGCGGGCCGCTGCTGCGCGGGGCGCGCCGGTATCTCCCGGAGGCGCGCGCCGAGGACGCACTGCAGCAGGCGTTCATCGCCGCCTGGACGGCCATCCGGCGCGGCGACGAGGTCCGCGAGCTGCGCGCCTGGCTGTACCGCATCGTCCACAACACGGCGCTGAACCAGCTGCGGGTGTCGGGCTACGACTACGCCGAGCTCGAGGAGTCGCTGCGCGGGACCGAGGCGCCGCAGGAGGAGATGGAGCGGCGCACGGTGGTCCGGCAGACCTTGACCGGCCTGGCGGCGCTGCCCGAGCGCCAGCGCGAGGCGCTGCTGCTGCTGGCGATCGAAGGGCGCTCGCAGGACGAGGTGGCCCGCGAGCTGGGCATCTCCGAGGGCGCCGTCCGCCAGCTGGTCCACCGCGCCCGGATGACGCTGCGCGCCGCGGCCACGGCGGTCGTGCCGCTGCCGCTGGCCGAGTGGGCCGCCGCGGCGAACGCGGCGTCCGACGGCGTCAGCGCCTCGATGGCCGAGCGGATCGCCGAGCTGGTCGGCGGCGCGGGCGCGAGCGCGGTCTTCGCCAAGGCCGGCGCGGTGGCCGTGCTCGCCACGACCGCGGTGGCCGGCCCGGCGCTGGTGTCCTCGGTCGAGCACGCGCACCGGCCGGCGGCCCGCGCCCATCGGTCGGTGGCCGCGCCGGCGGTCGGTTCCGCCGCGGCGGCGCCCGCGGCGCGGCCGGCCGCGGCGCACGGCCAGACGCGGCGGGTCGTCGCGCGCGGCGACGACAACCGCGGTCGCGGCGGCGGTCACGGCGAGGGCTCCGGCCACCGCTCGGGCCACGGCGGCTCCGGCTCGTCCGGCGACGGGTCCGGCGGCGGCTCGGGCGCTTCGGGTTCCTCGGGCCGCGGTTCCGGCTCGCCGGGCGGCAGCGGCTCCGGCTCGCCGGGCGGGAGCGGCTCGGGCTCGTCCGGCGGCAGCGGCTCCGGCGGCTCGGGCTCCTCGGGCAGCGGCTCGAGCGCGGGCACCGGTACGTCCGGCAGCGGCTCCGGCTCGTCGAGCACCTACGAGTCGTCGGGCTCGGACTCGGGCCACCAGTCCGGCCGCGACCACGACGGATCGGGCTCGGACGACTCCGGCTCCTCGGGCGGCTCCGACGACTCGACCTCGTCCGGCGACTCCGGCAGCTCCGGCACCTCCGGCGGCGGCGGACCCGGCCCCAGCAGCGACTCGGGCTCCTCCGGGACGTCCGGCTCGGGCTCTTCGGGCTCCTCGGATGACTCGGGCTCCACCAGCGGCACGTCCGGCTCGGGCACGTCCGGCGGCTCGGACACCTCCGGGTCGGGCACGTCCGGCGACTCCGGCAGCTCCGGCTCCGGCAGCTCGGGCTCGTCCGGCACGTCCGGCTCGAGCGGCTCCGGGAGCTCCGGCACGTCGGGCTCGTCGGGGTCCGGCGGCTCGGGCGGCTCCGGCAGCTCCGGCGGCTCGGGCGACTCCGGCGGCGGGGGCGGCGACGACGCCCCCACCGGCTGAGCGGCGTCAGCCGATCGCGACCATCCGCTCGATCGGCAGCCGCGCCCGCTCGGCGATCTCCGGCGGGACGCGGACGACCGGCGAGAGGTCGCGCAGGGCGTCGCGCAGCTTCGGCAGCGTGATCATCTTCATGTAGCGGCAGCTCGCGGCCTCGTTGGCGGCCACGAAGTCGATGTCCGGCCGGGCCGTCTGCAGCGGGTGCAGCATCCCCGTCTCCGTCGCCATGATCGCCGTCGTGCCCGCCGGCGCCTGCGCGGCCCAGGCCAGCATCCCGCCCGTGGAGAGCATGTGCACGCCCTGCGGGTCGACGTCACCCGCCGCGACGTACTCCATCACCGAGGTCGAGCAGCCGCACTCGGGGTGGATGAGGAAGTCCGCCCCCGGGTGCGCCGCGCGCATGCCGGCGATGTCCCGCGGCCGGATGCCGGCGTGGACGTGGCACTCGCCGTCCCACACGTGCATCTTGCGGCCGGTCGTCTTCTCCACGTAGGCGCCCAGGAAGATGTCCGGCCCGAACAGGATCTCGGTGTCCTCGCCGTGCTCGCGGTAGATGTGCTCGACCACCGGGACCGCGTTGGACGACGTCACGCAGTAGTCGGTCTCCGCCTTCACCTCGGCCGTCGTGTTGACGTACATCACGACGATCGCGCCGGGGTGCTTCGCCTTCCACTCGCGCAGCTGCGCGGCGGTGATCGAGTCCGCCAGCGAGCAGCCGGCGTCCGTGTCGGGCAGCAGCACGGTCTTGCCGGGCGAGAGCACGGACGCCGTCTCGGCCATGAAGTGGACGCCGCAGAACGCGATCACGTCCGCGCCGGTGCCCGCCGCCTGCTGCGAGAGCCCCAGCGAGTCGCCCACGAAGTCCGCCACGTCCTGCACTTCGGGCCGCTGGTAGTTGTGCGCCAGGATGACCGCGCCGCGCTCGGCGGCGAGCGCCCGCACCTCGGCCTGCAGGGCCGGCACGGACTCGAGGGTGAGCAGGTTCACGGGAGCGTCTCCAGGATCAGCGACAGGTCGAGGACGGGCGCGGAGTGGGTCAGGGCGCCCATCGAGACGTAGTCTACACCTGAAATGGTCGCGTAGACCAAAACTGTCTCCTCGTCGACCCCGCCGCTCACCTCCAGCTCCGCCCGCCCGGCCACTTGCGCGACCGCCGCGCGGACCTGATCGGGGCTCATGTTGTCCAGCAGCAGACGCGGCGCGCCGGCGCTCAGCGCCTCGTCGATCTCGGCGCCGTCGCGCACCTCGACGGCCAGCGGGAGGTCCGGCCGCGCCGCCCGGGCCCGCCGGACCGCCTCGCCCACGCCGCCCGCCGCGGCCGCGTGGTTCTCCTTGATGAGGATGAAGTCGAAGAGCCCGATGCGGTGATTGACGCCGCCGCCGTGCACGACCGCCTGCTTCTCCAGCGTCCGCATCCCGGGCGTGGTCTTGCGGGTGTCGATGATCTTCGCCGCCCCCGGCCCCACCGCCCGCACGATCCGCGCGGTCTTGGTGGCGACGCCCGACAGGCGGCCGAGGAAGTTCAGCGCGGTGCGCTCGGCGGTCAGCAGCGCCTGCGCCCGGCCCTCGACCCGGAGCACCAGCGCGCCGGCGTCGCGCCATTCGCCCTCCGGTCCCAGCCGCTCCGTGCGAACGTCGGGATCGACCCGGCGGAACACGTCCTCGGCCGCGGCCAGGCCGCTGATCACCCCGTCGGCCTTCTGGCGGATGGTGGCGCATGCGCGCGCCGCGGGGTCGACGGTGGCGAGCGTCGTCGCGTCGCCGTCGCCGACGTCCTCGGCGAGCGCGCGGTCGATGAGGTCCATCTAGTTGCGCCCGGCCCGCGCGTGCGCCTCGAGCCACGCGCGGACGAACCCGTCGAGGTCGCCGTCCAGCACGCCGTTCGCGTTGCCGACCTCGAAGTCGGTCCGGTGGTCCTTGACCATCGTGTACGGGTGCAGGACGTAGGAGCGGATCTGTGAACCGAAGTTGACGTCCAGCGTCTCACCGCGCGCGGCGGCGATCTCGGCCTGGCGCTCGGCCTCCCGGCGCTCGATGAGCTTGGAGCGCAGCATGGCCATCGCGGTCGCCCGGTTGGCGGACTGCGAGCGCTCGTTCTGGCACTGCACGACGATCCCGGTCGGCTTGTGGGTGATCCGCACGGCCGAGTCGGTCTTGTTGACGTGCTGGCCGCCGGCGCCGGATGCGCGGTAGGTGTCGACCTGCAGGTCGTCGTCCTCGATCGCGACGTCGCCGGTCTCCTCGACCACGGGCGCGACCTCGACGCCGGCGAACGACGTCTGCCGGCGGTTGGCGGAGTCGAACGGCGAGAGCCGGACGAGCCGGTGGACGCCCTTCTCGGCCGAGTACAGGCCGTAGGCGTTGTCGCCGGACACCCGGAACGTGGCCGACTTGATGCCGGCCTCCTCGCCCGCGCTCGCCTCCAGCAGCTCGACCTTGAAGCCGCGGCGCTCGGCCCAGCGCATCTCCATCCGCAGCACCATCTCCGCCCAGTCCTGCGCGTCGGTGCCGCCCGCGCCGGCGTTCACCGTGACCAGCGCGTCGCCGGCGTCGTAGTCGCCGGTGAACAGCCGCTGCTCCTCGAGCTCCGACAGCCGCGCCTCGACGGAGACGATCGCCTCCTCCAGCTCGGAGGACAGCGACGGGTCCTCGTCGGCCAGCTCGGACAGCCCCTCGAGATCCTCGGCGTCGGCCTGCAGGCGGGTGAAGCTCTCCAGGCGCCGCTGGGTCCGCGTGTGCTCGGCGCCGACCTTGGCCGCGCTCTCCGGGTCGTCCCAGAAGCCCGGGGCGCCCATCTCCGTCTCCAGCGCGCTCAGGCGCTCCCGCAGCCCCGCCGGGTCAAAGGTAGTCCGAGAGCAGGGACAGCTGCTCACGGATGGCGGCCAGGCGCTGGGGGGTGGGCTGCGTGGTGTTGGCCATGGTCGGGAGATGAGGCTAGCGGGTACGGAGTCAGACCATGGCCCCCAACCTGCTCGACCGTGTCGACGCGGCGCTGGGCGATCGCATCGACGTCGCCATGAGCCGCCACCACCTGCGCCGGCTGCGCCGCAACGGGCAGCTCGAGGCGCTCGCGCCGGGGGGCGAAGGATTGTGGGCGCGCACCGCCACCCCGCCGCGGGAGGGCAACTCGCTGGAGGTGCTGATCGACGGCGCGACCGCGCTGCCGGAGATGGCGGAGGCGATCCGCGGCGCGCAGCGCCACGTGCACATCTGCTCGTGGAACCTGCAGCCGGAGTTCGCGCCGGAGCGCGACGGGCGGACCTCGCCGGTCCGCGAGCTGCTGGGCGCGGCGGCCGAGCGGGTGCCGGTGCGCGTGCTCGTGTGGGCGGGCGCGCCGGTGCCGGTGTTCAAGCCGAGCCGGCGGGCCGTCCGCGAGGCCCGCGAGCAGCTCGTGCGCGGGACGAAGATCCAGTGCGTCCTGGACGCCAGAGGGCGCCAGATGCACTGCCACCACGAGAAGATCGTGATCGTCGACGACGAGGTGGCGTTCGTCGGCGGCATCGACCTCACCGCGCTGGCCGGCGACCGCTACGACACCCGTGACCACCCGCGGCGCGACGGGATCGGCTGGCACGACGCCGGCACGCGCCTGCGCGGGCCGATCGTGCGCGACGTGGCCGCCCACTTCGGGATGCGCTGGACGGAGATGACCGGCGAGGCGCTCCCGCTGCCCGAGAACCCGGCGGCGGCCGGCGACACCACGGTCCAGCTCGTCCGCACCATCCCCGAGAACGCCTATCCGAGCGTGCTCCCGCGCGGCGAGTTCTCGGTGCTGGAGGCCTACACGCGCGCGCTGCGCAGCGCCCGCCGCCTCATCTACCTGGAGAACCAGTTCCTGTGGTCGCCGGAGATCGTGCACATCCTCGAGGACAAGCTGCGCAACCCGCCGTCCGACGAGTTCCGCGTCGTCGTCCTGCTCCCGCACAAGGCCAACAACGGCCAGGACGACACGCGCGGGATGCTCGGCCGGCTGGTCGAGGCCGACGGCGACGGCGACCGCTTCCTGGCCACCACGATCCTCTCCCGCACCGGCGAGCGCGACGGCCCGCTCTACGTGCACGCCAAGATCGGCATCGTCGACGACGCCTGGCTGGCCGTCGGCTCGGCCAACCTCAACGAGCACAGCCTCTTCAACGACACCGAGGTCGACGTGGTGACCTGCGACCCGGCGCTGGCCCGGGAGACGCGACTGCGCCTGTGGGCCGAGCACCTCGAGTCCGACGACGTGGCCGGCGACCCCGCACGGGTGGTCGACGAGCGCTGGTTCCCGATCGCCAAGGAGCAACTTGACCGCCGCCGCCGCGGCGAGCCGCTCACCCACCATCTGATCGAGCTCCCCGGCGTCTCGCGCCGCTCCCGCCGGCTGATGGGCCCGCTCGATGCGCTCGTAGTGGACGGCTAGGGGCGGCTGGGCGCTCGGCCGGATCTGGCGGTTCATCGTCGCGCGGCTGGTGGGCGGCGCGATGACTAGAACACCACGGTGCGGTTGCCGTGCACGATCACGCGGTCCTCGAGGTGCGCGGTCACCGCGCGGGCGAGCACGGTGCGCTCGATGTCGCGGCCGAGGCGCATCATCGTCTCGGGCGACTCGCGGTGCGAGACGCGGGCGATGTCCTGCGCGATGATCGGGCCGGCGTCGAGCTCCTCGGTGACGTAGTGGGCGGTCGCGCCGATGATCTTCACGCCGCGCTCGAACGCCCGCCGGTACGGGTCGGCGCCCGCGAAGGCCGGCAGGAACGAGTGGTGGATGTTGATCACCGGCGCGCCGAGGCGCTCGAGGAACTCGCCGGAGAGGATGCGCATGTAGCGGGCGAGCACGACCAGGTCGGCCTCGCGCAGCAGCTCGAGCAGCTCCGGCTCGTTCGGGTACGGGACGTGGTGGTAGGGGATGCCGAAGCTCTCGACGTCGGCCGCGTGGTCGGGGTGGTTGGAGGCGACCAGCGGGATCTCGGCGTCGAGCTCCCCGCGCCGGTGGCGCCACAGCAGGTCGACCAGGCAGTGGTCCTCGCGGGACACCAGGATCGCCATCCGCTTCGGCCGGCCCGCGTCGGCCAGCCGCCACTCCATGTCCAGGCGCTCCGCCACCTCCTGCGCGAACGCCCGCCCGAGCGCGCGCAGGTCGCCGTGCTCGAGGTTGAACTCCATCCGCATGAAGAACTCGCCGCCCTCCGGGTCGGTCGAGTGCTGGTCGGAGGAGACGATGTTGGCGCCGCTGGCCGCCAGGAAGCCGGCGACGGCGGCGACGATCCCGTGGCGGTCGGGGCTTTTGATCAGGAGCCGGCCGTGCACGCGGCCGAGGGTAGATCCTCCGCGACCGCGGCGAGCGCCGCCAGCGCCGGGGCGACCAGCGGATGGCGCCCGCCGGGTGGCAGCAGCGCGTAGACGTCGCGCTCCGGGCCGGCGCCCTCCACCGGCCGCAGCACGACGCCGGCGAACTCGGCGGCCAGCAGCGCCGGGACGAGCGTCACCGCCAGCCCGCGGGCGATCAGCGCGCGGTTGGCCAGCGGGTCGCGGGAGATCATCGTCAGCCGCATCGTGAAGCCGGCCTGCGCGCACGCCCGGGCGATCAGCCCGGAGTCCGACGGCGCCACCCACGGCTCGGCCGCCAGCGCGGAGATCGGGACGCGCTCGCGCTCGGCCAGCGGGTGTCCCGGCCACAGCACCACCAGGAACGGCTCGCGCAGCAGCTCGCGCCGCTCGGTGCCGGGGTGCTCGCGCCGGGGTTGCGCGGCGTCCTGGAAGCCGACCGCCAGGTGCAGCCGCCCGCGGCGCACGCGCTCCGCGAGCTCCTCGGTGCCGCCCTCCTCCACCGTCGCCTCGGCGCCCGCGACCGTCTCGCGCAGCCGCGCCACGGCGCTGGGCACGAGCGCGGCCAGCGCGCTCGGGAACGCGCCGATGCGCAGCCGCGTGTCGGCCGCCAGCTCCGCCAGCTGCGCGTCCGCCAGCTCGAGCCGCTCGGCCACGGCGTCGGCGTGCTCGAGCAGCACCTCGCCGGCCCGGGTGAGCCGCAGGCCGCCGGGATCGCGGTCCAGCAGCCGCGCGCCCACCTGGGTCTCCAGCGCCGCCACGCGCTGCGACACGGCCGGCTGGGTGAGCGATAGGGCCCGGGCCGCGGCGCTGAACGAGCCCTCGCGGGCCACCGCCCGGAAGGTCAGTAGCCGACCCGCATCCATAGCGTGAACTTATATCAGGGGCGAATCCATTATTTGAATCTATGGGCTCGCAGCCGCAGACTCAGACGCATGATCGAGATCGCCTTCCTGAAC